>NZ_JAFBGL010000007.1 GCF_016811075.1 Oceaniferula flava | reverse complement strand
CGTATTGATCCCCTCGGATCTAACAAGTCATTGCGGCCGACCGGATACCGTCCCTAGTCCGAGAAACATTCTACACGCATGGGACATTCTACATACTCGACCATTGATTTATCGGCGGCCGAATTATACGTTCGGCTATAATAAGAATAATATGACTCGCGGATCTGCGATATTATCCCATTTTTTAGCATGGTTCCCTTTGGTGGCTATGCTTTTGACCTTTGGCTACATGAAATGGTTTAGTTTATCTCAACGTGGTCTTGAAGTCATTGTATTCAATCAGTATGTATTGCCCTTCGTAGTCGGCTCATTAGTATCAGCTATCTGTTTGGTCATCAGTTTTTTCAGATCCAGCCCTAGATCAAGGTCAGTGTGGTTCGTGCAATTCGGGTTCTGGTATCAGGGTTGTTTGGTTCTACTGGCAGTAGTCGCGTTCTTAGTGGTGCGTGCACATAGCTGAAGGATGTTGCCGAACAAGTCATTGCCATCGACCGTTAACCGTTCGCAGTCCGAAGACGTTTTACAGTTAAACCCATGAGTGGTTGGCGAGTGTTTTACACGCGGCCATGGAATTTTACGTTCGACAATAATAATGAAGATTGATGTAGAGTTTCGAGGTGAGGTGATAGGTAGCATCGATAATGCCATATCTGATATGTGGTATTACAGCGGTGAATGGGTTAGTAACGATTCTGGTTTCGCTGCTGAATTCACATCGCTCGCAAGCTCATTAAATGGCACTCAGGTAATGCAAGATATAGAACGGGGCATTATCATTAGGTATCGCGAAGGCGACGAGAACTACTTTCATTTTGGTGTAGCTGTTTGCCTAATCGATGGGGATTTATGTTTTCGTATGATGGGTTCAGGTGAAGCACTAGAATGGGCGTCTAAGCGGTATATAAAGTCTTGAAGAATGTGGTCGAACAAGGCGCTTCATCCGACGCGATACCGTTCGTTGTCCGAGGAAGTTGCAGAGCTAAAAACGTGTATGGTGCGAATCTATTTTACACGGCGCGGTTGAGCTTTACGTTAGGCAAAATAATAATAATGAACTACAAACGCATGGGCCTACTTCAAGCAATCATAGTGGTGATTGGCTTCGGTGGCTTTTGCGTTGCATATCTGTATAAATGGTTTTTCGGTGCTGGATTTAGTCTCGAATATACAAACAGCGTATATTATGGCCCCATTTTGGGCGTTGAGATATTAATATTTTTAGGCATGGCGATATATACCATTGGTGCGATAATTGCACTGCGGTCATATATACGAGATTGGTTGGAGAGGCGTAAGTTTCCTGAATCGAGTGATGACCTTGATTGAATTAATCGAAAAAAATTGGCCTAACAAGTCGTTGCCATCGACCGTTAACCGTTCGTAGTCTGCGGATTATCTATAGTTAAAACCTTGAATGATTGGCAGCTGTTTTACACGCGGCCATGGAACTTTACGTTCGAGCAAGAATAAGAATATTGAGATCCGGCGTTCACTTGCTGTGAGGCTTATAGTTTTAGCGTAAGGCGGCCCAGGCTTAAGCCTCTCTCATGTATTGGAGCGATTCTTTGGCATTGCCGGGTGCTCAGCAGGGGATCTTCATTCGTTGAGTGCTTGTGTGCTTGGGTTGATTACTCAAGAATGTCGTCGAACAAGCCGGAGCACACGACCGTTAACCGTCCTTGGTGCGCAGGCGTTTTACAGTTAAGAATTCACTTGGATTATCACCGGTTTACACGCGGCGGTTGTCCTCTACGTTCGGCAATAATACTAAGACTATGGCAGGTGAATCTGAGAGCGAGACGTTTTTCTCGATCATCGCGTTACTCTCCAAGCATTCTCCGTTACCTGAGTTGGAGCTTGTTGAGTGTCTCGACGTGTATTCAGATGGCAAGTTTAGTCGAGAGGAACCTGGGCATTTTTATGCAGCAGTTATTCCTGAACTTCAGTATTTGGTGTTCATGAAGGGATGCGGTTTGACCATCCACAACTACGCACATCAGTATTTTGATGGACCAGAGGTGGCGACGCATATCTCAGATTCTTCCTTAGCGAATGCTGTTGCTCATCACACTGGATGGATATCGGTAGATTGGACGCACGGAGAGGCGGAAGTGAAGGATAAGTGGGATACAATAGGTAATGTCCTTGCCCATTTGCCGCTAGATCATTGCATTGGGATATTCATTCCGGATGAGGGAATCGTAATGCCGATTCATGAAGGAGTCAGGGCAGCCTTGGGTGGATCTGATGTAATGAGTGATCTGGGCTTTAGCTAATAATGTGGCCGAACAAGTCGAAGCATCCGACCGTTAACCGTCCTTAGTCCGAGTCCGTTTTAGACATAAATCCATGAATGATTTGCGGCGTTTTTACACGCGGCGGTTGTTCTTTACGTTCGATATAATGAATACAAGGAAATCACTAATCACAGTCTCTCTGGTGATATCCGTAGCGTTCTTTTGTATTGGGTGGTCGCTATTTGATCCGATGTTAAGTTACGTTGGGTCCAAGGGCGGTATAGTTTTTTCAGCGCTCAGCCCGCAAGAAGGATTTATGTATAGAATGCATCTAGGATTATCCTTAGCTATAATTGGGCTTGTTGCCGGTATCTCAACGATGGTTAGCGCTAAGTTTGCGTCACGGTGCAACTATGCTCCAAGATTCATATGCATTACAGCTGTTGGTGTGATCACGGCTTGGTTAACAATCTACATTACTTCGATATGTTTGGCTGACATTTCGGAACACATAGATTCATTACGCATTAGCAATTCTACAGATGACCTTCTGTGGTCTGTTTCCATGGTGCCTCTGTATCGCATGGGGTTATACGCTTCTATGGTGTGTTTATCTATAGGGTGGGGAGCATTTTTATGGAATCGCAAGAATATATAAAACTTATCGAACAAGACGAAGCATCCGACAGCTAACCGTTCGGCAGTCAGTGATGTGTAACGATTTAAGATTTCGATCAAGCGCTGTCCTTTTGTGAGGGCTGTCGGTTGTTCTCTACGTTCGGTAATATAATGAAGATACTATCAGCCACTATAATAAGTATAATTGCGTTCTTTGTATATTATGCCGGAAGCAGGTCTCCGTCTTTAGCTCATGTCGGTGTGGGCTTAGGACTGTTCATTGGTTTTTTCGTGCCTGCGATGTTTATCCGAAGCAGAAAGCAGATGGTTGGGCGTAAATATATTATAACAGTTTTAGTGATATTGGGAACTGCTGTTACTGGTGCGTATAAGGCCGAATCCTCTATTAAGATAAATTTTTGGAATATGTTTATGTTTATTCTGCCTTTCGGATACGCAGTATTGGTTCTGGGATTGTTGGCACATGTGCTCTTCGTTGAATGGATAGACGGAATGATAAAAAAACCGAACAATTCGCTGCATCCGACCGTTAACCGTTCGTAGTCCGGAGACTTTTTACAGTTGAGACCATCCTTGGTTTTTGACCTTTGACCCACCGGCGGTTGAGCTTTACGTTCGATAAGAATAAGAAAAATTGACGATACCGAATTCTAGAGTAAAATTATGACCATGAGCACCATCGAGGCCATAGAAGAAGCAGTAGAGCGACTCAGCAAGAATGAGCTTGCTGCGTTTCGTGATTGGTTTTCCACTTACGAGGCAGCGACGTGGGATGCTCAGATCGAGAGAGATATCGTGAGTGGCAAGCTAGAAGGCTTGGCATCAGAAGCCTTGGCAGATTTTAGATCTGGGCGCACTAAGGAGCTATGAAGCACGTAGCGACTTCAAAATTTTGGAAGGCATACAATTCTTTGCCAGCGTCTGTGCAGAAGGTTGCAGATCGTAATTTTGAACTACTGAAGGGCGATCCTTTTCATCCTTCCCTGCATTTTAAGAAGGTGGGGAGTTACTGGTCTGTGAGAGCAGGTATCCATTATCGCGCTCTAGGCATCCAAGATGGAGATGCAATGGTATGGTTTTGGATAGGTAACCATGGCGAATACGACAGGCTGATATCGTAGCAAAAATTTGATCGAACAATTCGCTGCACCCGACCGTTAACCGTTCGTAGTCAGCAGACTTTTTACAGTTGAAACCATCCTAGGTTTTTGACCTTTGACCCACCGGCGGTTGAGCTTTACGTTCGACAAGAATATAGAATATGAGCCCACAAGCGAAAGAGTTAATCCAGATTGTACAGAATGCCGCTTTAAGACATAGCATTTTTCAAAAGCGAGGTCCTGGTGAGGGGAATCGAGTAACTAATGCTGTTATGGGCGATGCGAATAAACAAGTTCGATTGATATTCGGTGATTCAGCAGTTGAGCAGGCATTTGTCCCAGGTGTTAGACAATCGATTGATTATTATTTAGAAGAGACGGCTGAGGCAATTGAGGTAGAATTTTCATTGCCTAATCCGTATCCGTGTCTTGAGAAAGACTCCTTTAAGGTGCTTCTCGCACGCGAAAGAGGAATTAACGTTAAGAGGTTGATTCTAGTTGGCCCACCTGGATCAAGATCACGACTTTCGGCACCGGCACCAACGGCGATCATTGCGTATTTACGTGATGAACACGATCTTGAGGTTACGGTGTGTGAACTAAATAATGTGGTCTAACAAGGCGCTTCATCCGACGCGATACCGTTCGTTGTCCGTGGAAGCTGTAGTGCTAAAATCGTGAATGGTGCGAAACTGTTTTACACGGCGCGGTTGAGCTCTACGTTAGGTAATATAATAAGAAGAGTGAGCAATAACGATCCAGATTGGTCAACCTTTGATACATATAAGGGCCCAGACGAAGACCCTAGATTACCCCGCTGGTTATTGGTGATGTTTCACTACTTCATGATCGCTGTTATTCTTGTGATCATATTTACGATAGGTGGATTCATAGGGTTCATTCTGGCCTACGATAGAAGGGCTCGTATCGTTGACTTCATCATGGCAGAGACGCCCGAACAAGCGTGGACTAGGTTTATTATAGGCGGTTTAGTCGCAGTGTCTTTAGTGCTATATTGGCGTTTCCGGCGAATCAAATAATGGACCTAACAAGCCGGTGCTGACGACCGTTAACCGTTCGTAGTCCGCAAGCATTCGACAGCTATAAATACACTCGGTTTGCTCACGTTCTACACGCTGCGGCAGACCTCTACGTTCTGCAAAAAATGAAACGCAACCCATGTAAAAAAGTCATAATTGCGGTATGCACTGTTATCAGCTTTGTTCTTATTTATGCATTTCACGCTAATAGGAGACCATTTGTAGCGAATAATGATTTCTCAGTGATAGCCACAGTTGATGGTCAGGCTGTTGAAGCTAAGTTATTCAAGCCGATGAAGATGGAAGATGTTTATTATATCCATCTCGAGGATAATTCTGAAGGGAGGTATTCATGGTTTGTATTTTCACCACGCCGTCAAATGGTAGCAGATCCCATAGGTGTATATCATTCATGGTTAGGCTATTCCTACACTCATGCAGATCAAGCTTCTGGAATTTGGCTCATAGATGCTAAACTTGAAGATAACTGGAAGGTTGTTTTTGATGGAGATCGTATTGACTTTAGTAATTCAGATTATCAGGTCGAAATAATTCGTAAGTAACAACTAGCAGAACAAGCCGGATCATCATCGTTCTACACGCTGCGGCAGACTTCTACGTTCGGTATAATCATGAAGAAAAGAGCCAAGCATATTTCTTACACGGTATTATCTCTTGTGCTCGTTTTGGCTGTTATCGGTCTGCTCGTATTCTTCCAGTTATTTCGGCCACATCTTCGGTTTGCGGCGGAATCGGATAAGGCACAGATGGGAGACAGTTCTCTTTCGCAGACTGAATGGCGAGATCTGTGTCATGACTGCATTCGTTGGAGAGATCATCATGATGCCTACCTTCGGCTAATCGAGGTGGGAGACGATACTTCGATTCCTTACCTTATCGATGGGTTGAATAGACTTGGAGACACGCAGATGTGTAGCAGGTCACATTGCATCGACGCTCTAGAGACTATCTCTGGTGAGAAGTTCGGTGGCGATGTCAGTGCTTGGGAGAATTGGTATGCAGATCGATAAACTTGCCAAACCATCCATTGCTGGCGACCGTTATCCGTTCGTTGTGGCGAGACATTTGACAGTTGAGAGCCTTCTAGGTTTTCGTTCCTTGAGCCACCGGCGGTTGAACTCTTTTTTCGGTCATCAAAACTAAAAATGATTTATTTCAAAGATTTTAGGCCTGCCATCACAGGTCAGGAGAAGGTTCTGTTTATGACGGTGTCCAACTATGATGGGATCTCTGAGGTCATGCCGAAAGTGAATGAGTGGGTTGCCCGGAACAAGATTGAGCCGATCAATATTGAGACTGTCGTGTTGCCGAATATCGACCTCGAGGAGGGTAGGAACGATTCTCATTTACGTGCATCAGGGGAGATGTCGACGCATTGGTTTCAGGTGGTTCGTGTTTGGTATCAGGTAGAAGATGGTAGGCCTATTCCATCAGGCTAGCAGAATACCAAACAGACCGGTCAAGCGCGTCTAGGCGACATTCTCCGGCGTCCTACTTTTCTTGGGCCTGAAGTTTTGACGCCAGGTTATTCGCCTCGTTGCTGGGGCTCTGTCGAGGTGCTCAAGATTCTGCCATCTGATCAATGCTCAGATGTGGCACTTTCCGCAGGTGATGGATGTCACCAAGTCGTGAATAGTTCCATTGATGATTATTATAATGCCACTAGCGTGACCTTTGGAGCCGGCTATTACTATGACGGTGACAGCTCCGGTCGTTGTACGCGTAGTGGTGATCTGCAATTTGACATCAGTGGTCTCACGAGACGGTGAGTTCGGCGACCCTCAGCTTCTTCGTCGTTTCTCATGCTCGCCCTCGGAGCTCTTGGGCTGGCGTTGAGGAGCTCGCGGAAATAAAAATGATGGCTGCTTGCGTGGCTGTCGATTGTGCATCGATTGCAGCAAGCGGAGATGATTAGAAAAATCATGTCGGACGGTCTCGAGTTCCGGTTTCTATCAAAATGGCCGCCGTCCGACTCGTCTCTCTCATTCGCTGACGGGGCCGCTATTTTCCTGCGCCTCGGCGTTGGCTTGTTCGAGGTGGATCGCGTCGATGATTGCGCTTAGCGGACTGCCTGATTTGCGCAATGCCATTTGGTAGTGCTGTTCATCGTAGCATTGGTGGTTTTGCCAGCAGCGGTAGACGATGCGAATCCACTTGTATGCCAGGCCGCGGAGGATGGCATTGTGCGCTTGTCCTTTGGCTTTTTGCTGCCGTTGGTAGGCCTTGGCCTAGGTGGACTTATTGATCGTTTGTCCGGCCCATTCGACGAATGTTTGGTGGGCAAACTTGGGGCAGGAATAACGCCGGTGCACCACCCGGTGCTGGCCGCTTTGCTTGGTGACGGGCGAGATGCCACTGTGGTCGAGCACCGCGTTGACGTTGCGGTATTTGCTGCGGTCGTTGCCGAAAAAGGCGAGCAGGCGCGCGCTTAACTGGTCGCCAGCTCCGGGCAGCGATTGGAAAATGTAGGCGTCCGGGTGGGAGTCGACGGTTGCGCTGATCATCTTGTCGAAAGCCTGGATGTTTTTGCTGATGGTGCTGAGCTGCTCGGCGAAGGCGACCGTGAGAGCTGAGTAGGGCTCGATGATGCTGGGGTCGTCGGTGATGGAGATGGCTTGGTCGATGAGCTTGAGGCGTCTCTCGATCAGATAGGGTCGGCGGCTCGAGTGCTGGATGTAGAAGCGTTCAATGGATGCCGGCGTGGCTTTTTGGATGGCTTGCAGTGATGGCCACTTTTTTAAAAAGGCGCAAGCGAGTGGAGCGTAGATGGTTTTGCCGTAGAGCTCGAAGGCCTGGGGGTAGTAGTCCTTGAGCAGCTGGATCAATTTGTTGGAGATGCTGCCACGTTGCACGACGAGTTGCCTGCGCTTCTCGGTGAGCACGGCGAGCTTGGCGGCAGTGGGATCGCCCGCGTGCCAGGGTTTCAATACGTTGTGTTTCTCGAAGAGCAACTTCGCGAGGTGGTGGGCGTCTTTTTTATCGTCCTTGGCCTTGGAGATGTTGAATGTTTCCCGGTAGCGTTTGAGGATCATCGGGTTGATCAGGTAGAGCTTGAACGAGGGGAATCGACGGAAAAATCCGGTGAGGTTGATACACGGTTGCTCGATGCAGAGGGCGGCGCTGGTGCCTGCCGGTAGCAGATCGAGGATCTCGTTGGCCCAAGCGGTGAGCGAGTGCGGGTCGGTCAGGATTTGGGCGTGACTGTGGTCGTTGCCCTGTTGGTCGAGCAGGTGGACATCGATGCATTTGTCCGAGCGGTCGATGCCGATGAATAGGCTGATCATGGTGACGGTTTTGGCTGTGGAGCTGGCTGGGCTATGGCATGTGCCATGCCCCCGCAGCCTGACAACTTGTTGATGTTCATCTTACTGAATGACGGTGCTAAGTCATGATCTGCGGAGGCATGGCGGTTCGTGCATGGCAACGTTGCGAAGGCTTTTTAGTGCAAATTCTAACCGAATCACTGCCAAAACATCACCAGGTGGCGACTTTTTCATGACCGTGGGAAATAGGCGCCGCTGACCAGCTGCCAGCAGGCGGATCGAGTGGGGTGTCGTGGCGCGAAGCAGACCAAAGTCCGGACTAACGATCCGGGCTTTTTTTGTTTGAGCTAACGGAGGGCTTGGCGGATGATGCATCACTTCTTCGGGAGATCGTTTGGAATGCTTCCCGAGGTCGGAAAAATCACAAAATCATGAGCTGGAAATTACACAACGCGATGTGGCCTGGATTGGTCGGTAAGGAAGAGGGATCGGCCGAACCGCCTATTTCCTTCGAGAAAATGTTAGGCATGACGGCTGCGGCCGAGGTCAACGGTGGCGGATATGACGGCATCGATATGTTCCTCTATTTCCCACACTTGGACATCGATGCTCCCGAGGATGAGATCAGAAAATTGGCCGACAGCATTGCCGAGAAGAACCTGAAGGTCGGCACCGTGGTGGCTCCGATCTGGCAGGAAACGGGCGGTGGCAGCTCGATTGGTGGCCGCGAGGAGCGCGCACGCTTTGTCGGTTCCGTGGCCAAGGCCTGTCGTTATACCGGCATCCTGAGAGAGCACGGTGTGCGCAGTTACGGATCGATCCGGATTGACTCCGCCGTGGGGGTGAAAGACTGGGCCGACAATCCGGCGGCGAATACCCGACTGATGGCCAAGACCTTCCAGGAATGTGGCAAGGTGGCGGCGGACCACGACGAGGTGCTGGTGGCTGAGGGCGAGATTTGCTGGGGCGGCATGCACTCGTGGAAGGACATGCTCGACCTGCTGGAAGAGACCGGCATGCCGGGCCGGGTGGGATTCCAGGCGGACCTGGCACACACCTACCTCTACCTGCTGGGGTATAATGCCCCTGAGCATGCTCTGCTGAGCGACTCCCACAGTGACGATGAATTCTGGTCGGCCTACCAAGCGATGACCGACAAACTTCGCCCGTGGACTTACGATTTCCACGTGGCGCAGAACGATGGCACGGTGCACGGTTCAGGATCGCACGATAAAACAGGCCGCCACTGCCCCGCCGATGATCCGAATGGCAAGCTCGATGTGCCGCGCTGTTCTGGCTACTGGCTGCTGGATGAAAATGGCAAGCAGCGTGAGGAAATTCAGCACATTTGCTGGGACGGCTGCATGTTTTCCAATGAGGTATTGCTCAAGCAGGAGACCTGGAATACGATCCTCGGCACCATGCAGCAGGTGAACGGCCTGTAGGCGCTAAAACGATAGCTAACCTTCTCTAACACAGTCTTTATGAAAATAGGAATGAACATGCATCTCTGGTCCACCAACGTGACCAGTGAGCACTTTGCCGATATTGAAAAACTCAAGGAAATCGGATACGACGGGATCGAGATCTTCCTCGCTGAGCCGGAGCGCGCGAACTACGAGGAGGTGGGTGCCTTTTTGAAATCCATCGACCTCGAAGTGAACGGCTGTCTTGGCCTGGGGGCCGAGCAGAACCCGATCTCCGAGGACGCCGCGGTGCGTCAGGCCGGGCTGGATAAGATCAAGGAGGCCATCGACAACATGCATGCCGCAGGAGGCAAAAACATCTGCGGGCCATTCCACTCTGCCTTCGCCACCTTCTCGCGCAATTCTCCCCAGGAAGAGGAATACAAGCGCAGTGCCGAGGTGCTGCATGCCGCCGCCGAACACGCAGCTCAGGCAGGCATCACGCTGACGCCTGAGGCGCTGAACCGATTCGAATGTTATCTGGTCAACACCATGGCGCAGCTGAAGAAGCTGGTGGACATGGTCGATCACCCGAACTTGCGCGGCATGTTCGATCCGCACCACGCGAACATCGAGGAGAAATCCTTCGCCGACGCCATCGAAACCATCGCGCCGGTGATGACTCACGTGCACATCAGTGAAAACGACCGGGGCACACCCGGCAGCGGCAACGTCGCCTGGGACGAGGTCTTCGGAAGCATTGCCAAGACCGGTTACGATGGCTGGTATTACATCGAGGCCTTCTCGCGCGACGACCTCGACTTTGCCAATGCCATCAACGTCTGGCGGGAGTTCAATCCACGCATGGACATCTGCCGCGACGGCTATGCCTTTACCAAGGCGATGATTGAAAAACACGCACTCTAACCCACAGACAACGATGAGATTTGGCAATGAATGTTACACCTGGTTCATGAAGGAATCAGGGGCTTACTGGGACAACCAGCTGGCGCACATGATCGAAGTCACCGCCAAGGCGGGCATGGAAGGGATCGAGCCGATTTTCCCATGGATGGGTGATCTGGCCGATGCCGATAAGCTGGAAGCCTGCCTGGATCAACACGGCATCGAGCTCGCTGCCATCGCCTTTGTGCAGGACTGGAATCATCCGGAGGAAACGGCGCAGGAAAAGGAAGACGCCGAGCGTGCGATCAAGCTGCTTAAGCGCTTCCCGGAGGCTGTGCTCTGCACCGTGCAGATGCCGACCGGTCGTCACGATCTCGAACAGCGCCGCCAGAACCTGGTCAATAATGTCAACGCCGTCTCCCGCCGCGCCGCGGATGCCGGCATCACCTGCAGTTTTCACCCGAACTCACCGGAGACCTCGATCAATCGCACCGAGGACGACTACTCGTTCATCATCGAGCGCCTGGACTCCACCGTCACCGGTTGGACCCCGGACGTCGGTCACATCATCAACGGCGGCATGGACCCGCTGACCAAGATGAAGGACTACTCGGAACTCATCAACCACGTGCACTACAAGGACTGGGACGGAAATCCCGAGTTCGCACTGATGGGCGAGGGCAAGGTGGATCTCGAGGGCGTGACGCAGTGGCTCTACGAGGAGGACTACGATGGCTGGATCATCTGCGAGGACGAAGCACCGCAAGCGGTCGATGATCCTGATGGTGTCACCTTGCACGATGGCAAGTGGATCGAAGAAACGCTCATGCCGCTTCTGGACTAACTGAAAAAGCTGATGCCTGACTTTGTAAACAACGGGTTCAAGATGCACTACGAGGTGCATGGTGAGGGCGAGCCGGTGCTCTGTATCATGGGCATTACCGCGCCGAATGCGGTGTGGGAAGAGCACGTCAAGGTGTGGAGCCAGTCGTTCCAATGCATCACGCTGGATAACCGCGGCGTCGGCGAGAGCGATCAGCCGGAAGGCGATTACACCTCCGCGATGATGGCCGATGACTGCGCGGCTCTGCTCGATGAAGTGGGCGTGGAAAAGGCTCACATTGTCGGCTGTTCGATGGGTAGCATCATTGGCCAGCAGCTCGCCTTGCGCCATCCGGAGAAGGTCAAGAGTTTGGTGCTGATGTGCTCCTGGGCACGATGTGACGCCTACGCCACCGCCACCTTCGAGCACATGAAGCAGTGCAAAGAGCATCTCTCGCCAGCCGCCTTCATGGAGTGGATTCAGCTGCTGATTTTCAACAAACGCAGCTGGGACGACCCGGAGGTTTACCAATCGATGTTAGAAGCCCGTCAGGATGCCGAGGAGGCGGAAAATCCGCAGCCGCTGCACGGACTGAAGGGACAGGCCGCGGCCTGCATTTCCCACAATACCTTGGACCAGCTGAAAGGCATCGAGCTGCCGGCCCTGGTGATTGGTGGCGAGGACGATATCTTCACGCCGCGATGGATGGCGGAGGAAATTCACGCCGAGCTGCCGAACAGCACGCTGCATCTCTACCCGCAGTCAGGTCACGCCTTCCACTGGGAGAACTTGGACGATTTCAATCAGCGCGTGGCTGACTTTATCTCTACGAACTGTTAGTCATGTCACACTACGCCATCGGTCTCGACTACGGGACGAACTCCTGCCGTTCGCTCATTGTGGATCTCAGCAATGGCCGTGAGCTTGGCTCCGTGGTCTATGCCTATCCATCCGGCGAGCAGGGGATTCTCACCGATCCCTCGGACCCCCACGTAGCACGCCAGAACCCGCAGGATTATCTCGATGGCTGCGTGCACATCATCCGCGGTGCCATCGAACAAGCGGTGGAAAATGACGCCAGTTTCTCCCCGGCAGACATCATCGCCATCGGCGTGGACACCACCGGGTCGACGGTTATTCCCGTCGATCAGTCCGGCACGCCACTCGCCCTAACAGAGAAGTGGCGGGATAACCTGAACGCCCACGTCTGGCTCTGGAAAGATCACACCGCCCACCAAGAAGCCGCGCGGATCACCGAGCTGGCAACGGAGATGCGGCCGGAGTATCTGGCGAAGTGCGGCGGCGTCTATTCCTCCGAATGGTGGTGGTCGAAAATCCTCCACCTGAAGAACATCGATGCCGAAGTCTTTGACGCCGCGTTTTCCTACGTCGAGCACTGCGATTGGATACCGGCGGTGCTGTCGGGAAATACCAAACCGTTAGAAATGAAACGCTCGATCTGCGCGGCCGGCCACAAGGCGATGTTCAATGCCGATTGGGGCGGACTGCCGGATGCCGACTTTCTCAATGCCCTCGACCCCGCGCTTGGCGACCTTCGCAGTCGGCTCTTCAGCGAAGCCCACGCCTCGGACAGCCTCGCCGGCACACTCTGCCCCGAGTGGGCGGAAAAGCTCGGCCTGCCGGAAGGCATTGGCATCGCGGTGGGCGCATTTGACTGCCACATGGGGGCAGTCGGTGCCGGGGTGAAAAAAGGAACTTTGGTGAAGGTCTTAGGAACCTCCACCTGCGACATCACTGTGGCCGATAAGGATGTGGCCGATGTGCCAGGCCTCTGCGGCCAAGTCGACTCGTCGGTCATTCCCGGCATGGTGGGCATCGAAGCCGGGCAGTCGGCTGTGGGTGATATCTTCCTCTGGCTGGCGAACAACCTCGTGCCGGACAGCTACGGTGCCGACCTCGGTGCCAAGTTCTCTGCCATGGAGGAAAAAATGAGCCAGCAGGCACCCGGAGCCAGCGGGCTGTTAGCGCTCGATTGGAACAACGGCAACCGCACCATCCTCACCGATGTGCGACTCAGCGGTCTGGTGCTGGGGCAAACCCTGCACACCCGCGCCGATGAAATTTACCGCGCCTACATCGAAGCCACCGCCTTCGGTGCGCTGACCATCATCAACCGCATGGAAGAGCATGGAGTGACCATTTCCGAGGTGGTGAACACCGGTGGGCTGTCACTGAAAAATGCCACCCTGATGCAGATTTACGCCGATGTCTTGGGCAGGCCGATGAAGGTCTCCCGCAGCGAGCAGACCTGCGCGCTCGGCGCCGCCATCCTCGCCGCTGCCGCCACAGGCCATGCCGATATCGCGACCCTGCAGCAGAACATCGTCAGCTACACCGACACCATTTACCGCCCGATCCCAGAGAACCAGAAAGTCTATCAGCAGCTATACGCTCTGTATAAAACGCTGCATGACGCCTTCGGCACGCAAGACTGGTCGGGCAATCTCGAACACGTCATGAAGGACCTCATCGATCTCCGCGAACAACAACGAAGCGCATGAAACAAGAGCTCAAACAACAAGTGGTGGAAGCCAACCAGCGATTGGTCAGCTCCGGTCTCGTCGCCCTGACCTGGGGCAATGTCAGCGCCATCGACCGCGAGTCAGGCCTGGTCGCCATCAAACCCAGCGGCGTGGATTATGCCGCGCTGACGCCTGAAAATTTGGTGGTGGTGAACCTCGCCGGCGAAGTGGTGGAGGGAGACCTCCGGCCATCGTCTGACACCAAAACCCACCTCGAGCTCTACCGCAGTTTTCCGAACATCGGTGCCGTGGTTCACACCCATAGCTCCTGCGCCACCGCCTTTTCCCAGGCCGGCGTGGCGCTGCCATGTCTCGGCACCACCCACGCTGATCACTTCTACGGCGATGTCCCCGTTGCCCGAGCGCTCACGCCCGAGGAGGTGGAGAGCGATTACGAACACGCCACCGGAGTCAGCATTGTGGAGCTGTTTCAGCAGCAAAACCTGAACCCGTTAGAAATGCCCGCCGTCTTGCTCAAGCACCACGCTCCCTTCACCTGGGGCAAGGATCCGGTCAAGGCCGTGGACAACAGCATCGCCCTGGAAATGTGCGCCAAGATGGCCTTGATGACCTGGCAACTCCAGCCGGACGCCGGCGAAATGCCACGCCACATCCTGGAAAAACACTACCAGCGTAAACACGGCAAGGACGCCTACTACGGGCAAAATTGAGGGATTTGATATCTCAGCCTATGAGCACAAGTGACTCCTCACCGGGTCGCTTTTTTTGTGGCTGGAAACATCAATCGGACTCGATGTCGAGGTCTGGGATGTGGCCGAAGGAGATCCGCATCGGGGCGTTTTCCATCGCGCCGTGGGAGCCTCCGAGGTAGAGCGATTGCCTACCGAACTTGCCGACGATTTGATCCATCGCCGCAGTGACCGCCTGTTTTTTGATCGGATCCGTCGCCTCCGGATCGGGGGTTTCATCTTCCTCTTCCATCAGGGTGGAAAACAGGGAAGGGGTATGGTTTCCCGCATGGGTGAGTCGACCTAACACCATGGAGATTTTCAACAGCGATTCGGCATGATGCGGGCGCATGCGCCAGAGCTGGCTGGCGATGCGTGCCAGCGACAAGGCGTCATCGGTGGCCTCGATCTTGACCTCCTCCACCCAGTGACCGCCGCGCAGATACTGCAGGGAGAGCTGAAAGCTGCGCGCCAGCATGCCGTGGCTGCGCAGTCGTTGCCCGGCCTTCTGGGTGAGTTTGTGTAGAATCGTCAGCGCTGGATCGGGCGCGCGTTTGTCCGGTGGCAGCACGTGGCTGTGGCCAATGCTGCGACGCGTGGTCTCAGAGTCCGGCACCTCGTGACCACGGAGTTGGAGCCAGAGCCGATCCCCCTCGATGCCGCCCCAGGCGGTGTGCAGTCGGTGCCGATCCAGCTGGCAGAGACTGCGCACATCGTGGATGCCGTGGGCATGCAGGCGCAGTTCCATGCCGCGTCCCAAGCCGTGCAGATCGCGCAGATCGAGCTCGTAGAGGATTTCCGGCAGGTCGCTGGCGTGGATCACTAACAGCCCGTTCGGCTTGCGCATTTTCGAGGCCATCTTGGCGAGCCAGCGGTTCGGTGCCACGCCGATCGAGCCGTTGATCCACGGACCGACTTGCCCGAGAATGGCGGCCTTGATGTTGGCGGCGATCTTGAGCACGGTCTCGGTTTCCCGTAGGTTGTAGGGCAGCCAGCACCACATCTCATCGATGGAGAGCACGGCCTCGACGTGGATGCAGCTTTCCACCGCGGCGACGAGGCGGTGGTGCAGCTCGACATAGCGCGCCGGTTGCGCCTCGACAATCTGGATGCCGGGGCAGAGCTTGCGGGCATCGCTGACGCGGGTGCCGGTTTTGATTCCGTGTGCCTTCGCCTCGTAACTGGCGGCAATGCAGCAAGAGCTCTCCGCCAGCACCGGCGCCACGCCCACCGGCAGGCCGCGAAGCTGCGGGTTCATGTGCTGCTCCGCCGAGGCGAAGTAGGCATCGAAATCAACAAATAGTGCGCTCAAATCCATATACGTTCACATGAACAGTATTGGTAAATGAGGCAGCTAGCAAGTGAAAATGCTGAGTGGATATCTGGGGATGCCCCCAGGCGGGTGTGATTTTCCCCCGCGGGGAGGTGGCTGGTCAGCTTGCGCGCTTGTTTCGGTGACTATCCCAAGCGCTTAATAGCGGGGAATCAGCAGGCTTTTGCCGATTCTGAGATTGGTGCCTTTCAAGCCGTTGGCGCGCTGGATGGCGGTGACGCTGGTGCCGTATTTGCGTGAGAGACCGTAGAGGGTGTCGCCTTTTTTGATCACGTGACGGATCGGTGGTTTGCTCTTGGGTTTGGTGCGAGCCACCGGTTTCGGTTTTGGCTTGGGTTTGGAAACAACCGCCGGTCTGGGGCGCGGTGTGGGGGTCGGGCGAGAGGTGCCAACGGGTGGGCGTGGCTGATACGTGGGGCGTGAGGCGGCGGCAGGACTTGGGGTGACATTGGAGGCAATGACCGGAGGGGCCACGGCGGGTGTGGTCGGTTTCTTGGTCTCCGTTTTCGCCACGGCGGACTCCCTGACGCTGGAGCTACGCCACCAGCGGCCTTTACTTTTGTCATCGGCCCATTTTTCGACGTAATTACCCCGACTGTCGAAGGGGCCAACGCCCGGGTTGAAGCCGCGGTTGGATCGGTTCTCAGAGACACTGCCGCCACCACTGCTGCCGCAGCTGTTGAGTAACAAGGGAAGCAGGGCCGTGGCGGCCATCGCTAAAATCACAGATCCTTTCATGCGCGGCAGTATGTCACACGGGTGGTGCTTGGCAAAAACTTAGTGTCATGATGCACAGATTTTCCACTTCCTGCGGAGGATCTGGTGAGGATTTACCCATTCTTAACAAAAGAACACGAGACTGCAGCCAGCGTGGATGGTTTATAAATGATGATGAAAACAGCAATGATCAAATTCACCGCCGTGCTGGCATTGACCGGTGCGGCATGTGCCCAAGGGCCGAGACCGATGGATCTGGGGGCGAGTCAGCAGGAAATGGGAAGCTCCGGCGTGATGTGGTATGCCACCTGGGATACGGCAGTGGCCGAGGCAAAACGCAGCCAGCGCCCGATCTTCTTCATGGCCGCCGCCGCGCAGTGCGATGGCATTTCCGGCGTGTTCTGACCGGGCTACTCGAAAACGCAGAACAGTTTGTTCGCAACCCAAGCATTTATCGCCGCCTCCCGCGCCTTCGTCTGTGTGCGCATTGAGTCATTCGAGAGCAAGGAGAACCAGGACATGGTGCGCAAGTTCCTCAATGGTCGCTTTGAAAATACCGCCTTCTGTGTGCTGGCACCCGATGGGAAAACGCAGCTCTCACGCACTGGCAGAAGTCCGCAGATGGGCTTCGGCATCCGTGGTCGGCCTGAGGCTGGCGGTGCCGAGGAGAAGGCACAAAATGCTGCCGTGCTGGCCGCCATGACCAAGATTGCCAAGCAATACCCGGCCAAAGCCAGTGCCGAACATGCCGTGGTGGAAGATTTCAATAGCTTCAAGCAGGGGCTGAATATCAGCTCGGGCGATCAGCGCTTGTTCGTCTTCACCGTGGCTCCTCTGAAGCAGCGCGAGGCACTGAAGAAAAGCATGCAAAAGGTCGCCAACCACAAGGAAGTCATCGGGAAATACCACTTCGATTTTGCCGACAAGGTGGACGCCGAGTGGAGCAAGGTGATCGAGGGCGACAAAAACAAAACCGGCATCTTCATCATCCAGTCCGGCGAGTTCGGGCAGACCGGCAAGGTGCTCGCCGAGCTTCCCTTGGACACGAAGGCGGAGAAAATCAGAGCGGCCTTAGGCAAGGCGAACCAGGCCTTTGCCTCCTCGGAAAAACGCAAGGTCTACGCCACTCACGTGCGCAAGGGGCGGGCCGAGGGGGTGAAGTATGAGGACAACATGCCCTGGGGCGAAGACCGCGACGGTGACGGAAAAATCGACGAGCGCCCGCAACGGAGAAGGCGCTAATCGATGGAAGCTTCAAGATAATGGCGATCGTGAATGCGCGGTCGCCATTATTTTTTGTGTCCGCCCGGCTTCAGCGAGAGAATGGCGTCCACCATCTGGCTGACCTGCTCTTCGTTGTATTGGGGGTTCGGTGGCATCGGGACTTTGCCCCAGGCGCCGACGCCGCCTTTCATGACCTTCTGCGTCAGTAAATCAGCGGCGTTTTCTTTGTCGCGATAGAGATCGGCGACATCGGAGTAGCTCGGACCGACGGACTTTTCCTGCGTCTGGTGGCAGGACAGGCAGGTCGACTTCGCCAGCAGCTGGGTGCCGGGGTGGTCTTTCTTGAGACCTTCGAGTCGAGGGTCCAGGCCATCGTTTTTCACCACCTGATCACCGGCCTTGGTGAAGGTGACACGCTTGAGTTTGCCGTTCTTGCCGTTGTACCATTTCGAGCCGTATTCCAGCACATACATGCTGCCATCCGGGCCGAGTTCGACATCTGACGGGTGGATGAATTTCTTGCTGTGCAGCCAGTCTTCCTTCCACTCCATGTTGCCCTCCTTGTCCAGCTTGGTGAGCTGCATCCGGCCGTTGTTCCAATCGTAGGTGATCAGGCAGCCGTCGAGTCCGCGGGGCAGTTTTGCGGCGGAGTTGCTGAAGTCATCGTAGTAATACACCGGGCCGGCGCAGTAGCAGGACCGTGGCTGGAACCACAGCGGCTCTTGGGCGGCCGGCAGGGTTTTCAGTCCGGTGTTCAGGCGGGATTCGTTTTCCGGCGCGGTGGCGATGAATTTGTCGCCGGTCTTCTTGCTTTCAAAATCGTAGCGCGCGTAAGCCTGGTTATCGGCGACGAAGTAGGGCCAGCCGAAGTTGCCGGGTTCCTTCGCTTGGTTGATCTCACAGTAACCGCGTGGACCACGGCTGGTATTCTTGCGGGCATCCGGGCCGACTTCGCCCCAGTAGAGGTAGTCGGTGCGCTGGTCGACGCCGATCCGCCACGGGTTCCGACAGCCCATCGCGTAGATTTCCGGCCGTGTCTTGGCAGTGCCTTTGGCAAAGAGGTTACCGGACGGGATGCTGTAGCCACCGTTGGCGGTCGGGCGGATGCGTAGCACCTTGCCGCGCAGGTCGTTGCTGTTGCTGGCGCTGCGTTGGGAGTTTTCGTGTTCGTGTCCCTTGCGCTCGTCGAGCGGTGGGTAACCTTTGGCGGGGAATGGCGCGGCGTTGTCGCCGGTGGAGAGGAAGAGATTGCCTTTGCTGTCGAAAGCCAACGATCCGCCTTCGTGGCAGACGCCTTCTTTACGCGACTGGGGGATTTCCAGCATCCGCTTTTCGTCCTTCACCTTGCCCTGGCTGAAGGTGAAGCGCGACAGGCGGTGCACCTCGGGGCTTTTCGGTGAGTAATACACGTAGAACCATCCGTTTTTCATGAAATTGGGATCGGCGGTGATGCCGAGCAAGCCGGTCTCACGCGAGGTGCCTTTCTTGGTTTTCACCGAGACCTCGAACTTCTTGATTTCCTTGGTCTCACCGGTCTTCGGAGAATACCATTTCAGCGCTCCGGTCCGCTCGGCAATAAAGACATCACCGGTCGGCAGCACGGTGATCTCCATGGCGTCCACCAGGCCCTCAACCAGGGTTTCGACTTTGAAAAATTCATCTTTCGGAACGGAGGGGGCGCAGATCCCCTTGATCGACAGGGCGAGAGCAAGAGCTAAGTGTGGGATTTTCATAAAGTTACCCAAGCAGCCTAACGGAGGTTCCGCCGGCTGAGAACTCAAGTTTGTGACATGGAAACTTCCTTTGAAACCGAGAGGAAGAGAGCTTGGCAAGCTCTCGGCTGGCCCCGTGTGCGCATCACGCGGCCAGGCATGCCCTACTTCGCCAGCAGCTCGTTGAAGGCGGCTTCGTCGAGCACGGCGACGCCGAGGTCCTCGGCCTTGGTGCGCTTGGAGCCGGCTTTTTCACCGGCCAAGAGGTAGTCGGTTTTGCCGGAGATGGAGCCGGAGACCTTGCCTCCCTCGGCCTCGATGATCTTTTTGAACTCGGGGCGAGGTTTCGACAGGGTGCCGGTGATGACGAAGGTTTTGCCCGCGATGGCGGAGTCGGCGTGCTCCAGCGCGGATTTCTCCGGATCGTAGTTATCCGACGTGGGATTGAGTCCGTGCGCTTGCAGTTTTTCAATCACCAGCTTGCCGCCTTCGCTATGGAAAAAGGCGGTGATGTGTTGGGCGGAAACGGGGCCGAGCTCGGACTCGATCTGATACTTGGCCAGGCGCGGATGGTTTTCCTTTTTACGTTTGGAAACAGAGAGTTCTTCGAAGTCAGGGAGCTCGGCGAGGTCTTGCAGGATCGGCGAGCTGGCAACTTCGCGGAGGTCCTTGTGCAGTCGGGCAATCTCGCGCGCGGCCGATTCCCCAATGTGCGGAATCCCCATGGCGTAGATCCAGCGCGAGAGCGGTGCCTTGCGCGCATCGTTCAGCGAGCTGGTGATGAGGGCGGCTTTTTTCTCACCGAGACGGCGCGGTTTGCTATCGCCGAATTCGAGTTTGGCGGGGTCTAACAAAAGGTCGGCCAACGAGTCGGCTTCGAGGTCGAAAAGGTCGAGCGTGGTGCTGACGATTTGGTTTTCCACCAGCTTCTCTGCCACCGCAGTTCCCAGTCCATCGATGTCCAGCGCCTTGCGTGAGGCGAAGTGTTTGATGCGGGTGACCGCTTGCGCCGGGCAGGCGAAGTTGACACAGCGCCAAGCGACAAATCCCTCCTCCTGCTCGATCGGTCCGTGGCAGGACGGGCACTGGCCGTCGACGTAATCGTAGAGAGAGAACGGCTTGCTGTCGGCGGCGCGTTTGGCGGTGATGACCTTGACCACGGCGGGGATGATTTCGCCGGCTTTTTCGATGATGACGGTGTCGCCCAGGCGGATGTCCTTGCGATCGATCTCGTCCTGATTGTGCAGGGTGGCGCGGGAAACCGTGGTGCCGGAGACAAAGACCGGTTCGAGCTCGGCCACGGGGGTGAGCACGCCGGTCCGCCCGACCTGAACGGTGACTGACTTCAGCAGGGTCTCTTTTTGCTCCGGCAGAAACTTGTAGGCACAGGCCCACTTCGGGTGCTTCGAGGTGGCACCGAGCTGGGCGTGCAGGGCGAGATCATCCACCTTGATCACCGCGCCATCGGTGGCGTAGGGGAAGTCGTGGCGATCCTGATCGAGCTTCTGAATGCACTCTAACAATTCATCCATGGTCGACGGCTGGTGGAACCAATGCGTGCTCTTCAGGCCGTATTCTTTGAGGGTCTTTTGGAACTCGCTGACGCTGCTGTAGGGCGCGTCCTCGACCAGGCCGTAGGAGTGGAAAATGCAGTCGAGCGGTCGGCTGGCGACCAGTTTGGGATCGAGCTGCTTGAGGGTGCCGGCGGTGGCGTTGCGTGGATTGACAAAGGCAGGCTCGCCATTTTCATCGCGCTGCTGGTTCAGTTTGGCAAAGGCGGCGTTCGGCATGAACACCTCACCGCGAACCTCGAAGAGGGCGGGAGCGCCGGCGGGCAGACGCAGGGGGATCGATTGAATCGTCTTAATATTCTGAGTGATATCGTCGCCGGTGGCACCATCGCCGCGGGTGACCGCGTAGTCCAACACCCCATCGCGGTAAACGCAGGAAACGGCAACGCCATCGATCTTGGGTTCGATGGTGAGACGGACATCGGAGTGGCCGAGCGATCGCTGAAAGCGCTTGAACCACTCGCGCAAATTCTCGGCCCGGGTGGCCGCAGGCTTGGTGGCTTGCAGCTCCTCCAGCTCTTCCGGTTTCAGCTCGTGAATATCCTCGATGGAAAGCATCGGCACCAGGTGCTGGCGCTGCTCAAATCCTTCCAAGGGAGCGCCGCCCACACGCTGGGTCGGAGAGTCCGGCTTCGCCAGGGACGGGTGCTCTTTCTCCAGTTGCTTCAGCTCGCCCATCAGGGCATCATACTCGGCATCCGAGATTTCCGGCTCGGCTTCTTGGTAGTAGAGCTGGTTATGGTGCTCCAGCTGACGAGTCAGCTCTGCGATGCGCTTGTCTGGCGCTGGTTGTGAAAAGAGATCGTCCATGGAGAGAAAAAGGTCGTCTAGGTCTTATCAGTCCTATGATTTAGTCGAGAAACTTCCCAGGGTTTAGAATGTTCGTAGGGTCTAAGGCTTTCTTAACCGCAAGGTGGGTTTGGATAGAAACCTCCCCCAGTGCTTGGCGAATCCAGGGTTTCTTGGCCAGGCCGATGCCGTGCTCGCCGGAGATGACGCCGCCATTTTCGATGACCCAGGTGAATAGTCGGTCCAGCGCGGCGTCGGCGACTTTTTTGGTCGCTGGATCCGCATAGTTGTCGACCATGATGTTGGTGTGGATGTTGCCATCGCCGGCGTGGCCGAAACAGGCGACCGGGATGCCGGTGTCCGCCTGCAGCTGCTGGGCGAAGTTCACCAGATCGACCAATTTGGAACGTGGCACCACGATGTCTTCGTTGAGCTTGGTCAGGCCGGTGTGTTTCAGGGAGTAGGAAAAGTCACGGCGGAGCTGCCAGATGCGTTCGCAGGAGGGTTCGTCCGGTGCGGTATCGATCCGTAGGGCTTGGTGCTCCAGCAGGAAATCGTGCAGGGCCGGCAGCTCGCGGGCGACGGTCTCGACGTTGCCATCGATCTCGATCATCAGGTAGGCGTCACCGGGCGGTAATTTATCGGCTCCGAGATAATCGCGGGCGGCGGCCATGGTGAAGCCGTCGGTGATTTCCAGCGCGGAAGGAAGGGTGCCGGAGTCGAGAATGGCCTGCACGGCGGCAGCGGCGGCGGTGAAATCGGGGAACGAGGCACCGAGCATGGCGCGGGTCTGCGGGTGCGGGATCAGTCGCACGGTGATCTCGGTGACGATGCCTAACATGCCTTCGCAGCCGACGATCAAAGAGGTCAGGTCAAAGCCGGTGGAGTTCTTGTGACAGCGACCGCCGGTTTTCAAAATCTCACCTGACGCCAGCACCACGGTGAGGCCGAGCACATACTGCTTAGTGACGCCGTATTTCAGGCAGCGCGGGCCGCCGGCGTTGGTAGCGATGTTACCGCCGATGCTGCACTCCTTGAGCGATGCCGGATCGGGCGGGTAATACCAGCCGTGTTCGCGGACGGCATTTTGCAGCTCGCCGGTGATGACTCCCGGCTGGGTGACGCAGACTCCGTCGGACGGATTGATTTCCAAAATCCGATTCATCCGCATCACGGAGAGCAGGATACCGCCGTGGACCGGCACGCAGCCGCCGGTGTGACCGGTGCCGGCAGCGCGGGTGTAGACCGGGATCTTATTTTCAGAAGCAAACTTCATCACCGCCACCACGTCCTCGGTGGACTCGGCGAAGACGACGACGTCCGGGAGCGCGGAGGCATGCCACTTGTCGGTGCCGTGTTCGGCCCGAACCTCATCGGCGGTGGAAATCTGATCGGCGCGTAGAAGCGTGCCGAGGCGGGTGCTTAGCTCATGACTGGTCACGTGGATTTTTTAACCACGGACGCGACGGAATACACGGAAGATTTTAGAGAAATCAGCGAACTAGCGCCGACGTCTGAGCAGTAAGCCCATGGCACCGAGGCCGAGCAGGGTGATGCTGGATGGTTCCGGCACAGGATACTGGCTGAAAACAATGCCACTGACGCTGCCGCTGGAGTTGTCGAACTTGATGTCCACTTGGCTCAGTTTCTCACCCGTGCTGAGGGAGAGTTCGGGCAGAGAGTTGATGAAATTGTCGCCACCAACGATGCTGGCATCATATCGGGGGTTGGTGGGATCAGTGAAATCGGAAAAGCTGTATGTCTCAATGGTGCCATTGATGCCGTAGAGGGTGGTGGAATAGCTCAGGCCGTCCTCTTCAAAGTCCGCAAGGGTGACGCTGAAGTAGTGGTAGTCGAAGAGGTTTTCGTTGATGTCGAAGGAGATGGTGCCGCCGCTGGCGTTATCGTCCGGATTGTAGTTGCTCGCAGAAGTGATTTGGTTTTCCCCAGAGCCATAGGTTGGAGCGCTGGCTAGGGCGGCATTTTCCTGAATGATTAGCAGGCCGCCGGCATTGTAGTCGGTGCCCAGGTTACCACCATCCCAGCCGGTGGGGTTGCCCGCGCTTGAGAGGCGTTCGAGATCATTGTCCGCACCATCGATCTTGTCTCCATTGATGCCACCGAGTTCAGAATCGTAGACGATGCCGATGTTCTGGCCGCCATTGACGCTGATGGTGATACCGAGCGGTGCGTATTGCTCATCAATGACTGTGCCGTGCGCGTAGCTGAAATCCAGGTTCGCAACACTCTGAGCCAACAGACAAGGCGCAGAGATAAGTGCAAGCAGTAAGGGTAAGGTGTGTGTGGACATGCAGGCGCACAATTATGTAAAAGTTAATTATTGTCAATAATTCCTGATATTCAAGCTCTTCAAATGTAACCTTAATGTAACTGTTTGGTGGTTTTTTATAAAAAATCACCTATCTCATGACGACCCTTGTCCGGGTTTTGTTTAGCGCAATAGCAGCGGCTCGAGCCAGAGCCCCCAGTCTTGCCCGGTGCCATCGCCACTGTCATCGGTGATGAGTTCAATTTGCTTCACGCCACTGAGATCGATGGAGAATTTAGGATTCTGGCCTGCTTTCACGGTTTTGGACTGCCAGACGACCTTGCCATCGGCTTTGATGAAGAATTTCACCGAGCCTCCCATGCCTGCGGCCAGACCACAGGTTCCGGTGAGCTTTTTCCATCGACCATCGAGAGAGTAAGTATGCCTGGCGGGGGCGTGAGCGTAGATTCCGTGCTCGTAGATCTGGTTACCCGAGTTCAGCAGGACATCGGCATTGGGGAGGCGATTGTAGGTGGGGTGGAAATAGCCGACCTTGGCTGCTGTGGGGGTGGTATCGGCGAGTGGGATATGGGTGAGATCATGGGCGATCTTGTCCGGCGTGCTGTGGCGCTGGTGTTTCCCGAGTAGGCGCTGGGCGATTTTGGCGAGTTTCTGGTCTTCGCCACGGCTGAGTCGTTCGAGCTGCTGGGTGACCTCGGCCTGATTCCGCTGCTGCATGGCTTGTTTGACCGCGGCGAAGTGTGTGATCTGATGCAGGGTGCTGAGATCCGGCTGTCCGTCTTTTCCCACGGTGTAAGGGTAGGTGTAGGGGCTGTGGCTACCGATGTGCGAGGTGGCATCGCCATTGGCGTAGAGAATGATCAGTCGGAGCGAGGCGGATTTGCCCGCTTTGAGATCGGTGCAATTGAGCGTGAAGTGGCCGTGGCTGTCTGGCACGGCAGTGGCGGTGGTGGCATCGTAGTTGCTGCCGCCGGATGGATCGGTGTAGGCGATCACACCGTGAACCGGCGGGCTGTCAGCTGCGGTTACGACTTTTCCACTGATGGCGATGGCGCGGTCTTTGGCAGTGAATTGAAGCTCTTCCAGGTGGGCTTTCCCCGGCAGGTGCATGCCTTTGATCGAGCCGGTGAACATCGGGTGTGAGGCGCAG
Source organism: Oceaniferula flava (assembly GCF_016811075.1). NCBI lineage: Bacteria > Pseudomonadati > Verrucomicrobiota > Verrucomicrobiia > Verrucomicrobiales > Verrucomicrobiaceae > Oceaniferula > Oceaniferula flava. The sequence continues at coordinate 240,165 of NZ_JAFBGL010000007.1, read as the reverse complement.
CGAAGGGCGCTGGCGAGGGTGAGGAAAGACGGTTGGCCCTCGCCGCGAAGATCGCGCCCGAAGGTGCGGTTGCCATTTCCCATCAGGGCGATGCCATGCGCTGCACGCTCGTCGGCACGCTCGCAGTTGTGGGGTAGTCCAAGTGCGTGGCCCAGCTCGTGAGCGACACCGCCAACGAAGATCGAGTTGTATTTCCCAACAGAGATCTTGCCGTATTGGCCATCGTGGATGATGGGGGATTTTTTAGCGAGTAAATCGGAATCCAGCAGGGCGGAATCCACCTGCCAGGCGGTTCCTCGTCGATGATCACCACCCGCGTAATACGGGCTGTTCTGGCTCATGCGCAGCTTTTTAGAGTCCCAGTTCGACATGTTGCAGAAGATGACAACGGTCTCCTGGTCCGCATAGATGCCGGCTTTTTCCAGCGTCGGCAGGCATTCCTTGCGGATGCGTTGACCATCTGCGGGGCCATAGTCGGCGTAAGGTTTGGGGGCTTTGATGAGGTGGATTTTCAGCAGCTTGTCATCCTCATAGGTGAGGTTCACCGTCTGGGCACCGAAGCCAATGGTGTTCATTTCCTGCGCGTAGAATTTCTGCACCGACTCCATTACCCTGGTCAGGCGCTCGCGATATTGCGGTGCCGGTTCGCGGTCGGCCGGGGTCCAGTAAACGATGTGCAGGATGCGTTCGGCATCGGTGGGTTCACCTTTCTGCCACGACTCGATGATGCTTCTGGCCTCAGCGGCTTGATTTGCGGCGAGGTCTTTGGGGGGAGTGGCTGCGGGCAGTAGCGATGTGCCGAGAATGGAAGCAGTGAAAATCAGAGACAACTTCATATGAGAAACCTATACGTCGCGGCTAAGCCTGGCGTATCACGGAAATGGCTTCAGCCATGTCTGGGGCTTTGAAGGTGGAGGATCCGGCGACAAAGACATTGGCTCCGGCGGCGGCCGCGACAGGAGCGGTGCTGGCATCCACGCCGCCATCCACTTCGATGTGGTAGGCCAGGCCGTGCTCGTCACGATAGCTGGCAGCGGATTCCACTTTCTCCATCATCTCATGCATAAACGACTGCCCACCGAAACCGGGCACGACGGTCATGACCAGAAGCATGTCGATTTGGTCGAGATAAGGCAGGGTATCGATGAATGGCGTGGCGGGATTGATCGCCAGACCAGCCTTGCAGCCTGCTTCGCGGATGCGTTTCAGGGTTTCAGCCACATCGTGTTCAGCTTCGAGGTGCACGGTGATCATATCCGCTCCGGCTTCGACAAAGCGTGAGAGGAAGTGATCGGGACGGGAAATCATCAGGTGCACGTCGAGGAAGACGTCATTGGTATCATGGATAGCCTGAATGATGGCGGGACCGAAGGAAATGTTATCGACGAAGTGTCCGTCCATGACATCGAGATGCATCCAGTCGGCACCCGAGTGAATAGCACGGGTGGTTTCTTCTTTGACCCGACCAAAATCGGCGGCGAGCAAGGACGGGGCGATGATTCGATCGGTGGGGAGCCATTTCTTCATACGAGTGAGATTGAAGTATTCGGTTTGAAGTTTGAAGTTTTATTGTCAGATTACTGACGTGAGCGACGATTTAATGGTGGATTTTCAGACCGATGGCTTTTTCATGCAGCAGGCGCTGCGCGAAGCCAGGAAGGCCTATGCGGCACAGGAAGTGCCAATTGGTGCGGTGATCGTGAAGGACGAAAAAATCATCGCGCGGGCGTGGAATCAGGTCGAGACGCTGAAGGATGCCACGGCGCATGCCGAAATGCTGGCATTGACGGCGGCGCAAAATGCCATCGGCGATTGGCGACTGGAGGGCTGCACTCTCTATGTCACCAAGGAGCCCTGCCCCATGTGCGCCGGCGCGATTGTGCACTGTCGGCCCGATCGCGTGGTCTACGGTCTGCCCGACCCCAAAGGTGGCGCGGCCGGGGGCTGGATCAATTTGCTCGAATCCAACCCGCCGCTGAACCACCGCTGCGACACCGAGGTCGGGGTGATGCAGGATGAATGTCTGGCACTGCTGCAGAGCTTCTTCCGCGAAGCCCGTGAACGGAAGAAGGAGGAAAAACGTCTACGCCGCCTGGAAGAGCAGGCTTAGAAGAACATTTGCGTCCAGTGGCGGTTGTGTCGGCCCATGCCGATGACCTTCCAATTTGGGCGGAACAAGTTGCGGTGGTGGCCCGGTGAGTAAAACCAGGCTTTGTTCGCCGCCAGTGGGCTTTCGTTGCCCATGTAGATGTTTTCGCCATTGCCGCGGGTGCCGAAATTCTTGGCGCGGTCGCCTGGTGTGCGTTTGCCTTTCACTGGTGACATGTGGGCGAAGAAGTTGTGCGTCTCCATGTCCTTCGAGTGATCGCGACCGGTCTCGCAGAGTTTGGGATCGATCTCCAAGGCGGTGTAGCCGGCGAGCAGGCGCATGAGGTTGGCATCAGCCACACCAATGCGCTCGGCTTCCGGGACTTTCTTTCGTTTTGCCACCTTGAAGTTGCTTTCCATGACCTTGAGGCCTTTGCGGTCGAGTCCTGAGATTGAGCGGGTCACCGACTGCTCGGCCTCCTTGAGTTCGGCCATCGAGCTGGTGGTGCTGGGGATGATGGCGGCTTTGATCAGGGCGTCACGCAGGCCGGCGATGGCGACCAGGGTGCGGCGCTTCTTCTTATTTTCGGCATCGGTGGTGGCGAGCACGTCGGCAGTTTTAGGGAGCAAGATCTTACGCAGTTCGTTCAAGATCGGCATGCCGCGCTTTTTCAACACCGTTTTCATCGGCCCGTCTTCGAGATCTTTCATGGCGGCCAGTTCCTCGCGCAGCTCGCGGACGTATTTTTTCTGATCGGATGACTTGCTGGAGGAGTCCTTGGCAAGTCGGCTGAAGTCGGAGATCCAGGAGTCGCGCATACGAGGCCAGATTTTGTCGATTTTCTTAAAGAGCGCATTGACCTCGTTGATCGGAAGATCGTCCACCGAATCGTAGATTTCATCGAAGTCGCCTTCGCCATCGACCTTCTCTTTCAGCGCAGCCATGACTTCGTCCCCTGTGGACATGGCGTGAAGCGGAGAAATAAGCAGCAGTGGCAGGAATAGGAAATGGATGAGTGGACGTAATTTCATAGGCAAAAAGAAAGGTTAGATAATTCTCTCCGCCCACTTAAGCGACGCCCATGCCAAGATGCATGCAAAAAAAAGGAGAGCCACGCGGGCCCTCCTTAATGGGGTGATTATGTAGTTCAGGCTTATTTAGCGGCAAATGCGGACGCTGCCATGAGGTCCTCTGATCGTGATGCCGCGGTGGCTACTGTGACCACGGTGGGAATAGTGGTGACGTGTGCTGTGACTGCGGTGCGAATAATGACTGCGACAATTGTGCACAACAGGCACACTGTAGTAGCGATACACTGGGCGGCGGTGGCAATCGTAGGAAACGATGACGCGACGGGTGTAGGTGGCGCAGCCGCAAGAGCTGTGACCGCTGCGGTAGGTGTAACTACTTCCAGTATGGCCGTGACCAGGACGGGCTTCAACTTTTTCCGGTAGGGCGACAAGTCCTACGAAGATAGTGGCGAGGGTAGCGAGTATTGTTTTCATAACGTGTTGTTTTTGGTGTTCGCATACTTCGACTCCTGGCCATCGGGATTTATTCAGAAAAAATCTTAACGAATAATTAACGCCAGCTGAATAAAGGTTAACAGATCAGCTCATTTCAAGCAGCACCTTGCCGTTACGCCGACTCTCTTGGGCGCGTGTAAGGGCGCTTTGGATATCGGTCAATGGGTAGCGACTATCAATGTCTTGGACGATTTTTCCCTCCACAATCCATTGCGCTAGCTGCTGATAAACTCCCTCGACCATGCCGGGCTCTTGTTCCTTGATCCATTCCGACATCCAGTAGCCGTGAAGCTCGATTCGTTTGAAAATCAGGAACTTGTTAGGCACCTTGAGACTCTTCATGCTCATGGCTCCGTAGGTGACGTGGGTGCCACGCTCGCCGAGGGCGTCCATTAGGCGTAGTGCGCTATCTCCGCCGACGGCATTTAAAGCCAGGGCGGGAGGTGCGTCCTGGGTGACTTCCTTGACGTGGGCGATCGATTCGGCATTGTCTAACAACACAAGGTCGGCGCCGAGGTCCATCAGTCCGTCAACCAGCTCTTTGCGGCGAACCAAGTTGATGGTGCGCAGACCAAGAAGTTTGGCAATTTGGATTACACAAGTGCCCACACCTGAGTTCGCGGCATTCTGGATCACCCAGCTATTTTTCGGAAGGTTGCGGAACTGGGTAAGCATCGACCACGCGGTGAGGGGATTCACCTTGAGCATGGCGGCCTGATCCATGGGCGTCTCGGCAGGGATCTTCAATGCATTTTCAGCAGGGCACACCATCTCCTCGGACCAGGATCCGACACCGCGAATGAAGATGACTTTGTCGCCTTCGCTAAATCGGTCCGAGCGCGATTCTAACACCTCGCCTGCGCCTTCGATACCAGGAGTGCACGGTAATTCAGGACGGATGCCGTAGTTCCCTTGGATGAAATTGATATCGGCGGGGTTGATGGGCGCGGCGACCATGCGGACACGGATCTGGCCATCGGTGAGGGCGTAGGGGATGTGCTCCTCGAGCTCGATGACATCGTTGGCGCGGCCGAAGCTTTGGTAGGTGGATCGGATCATAGAAAGTTGTAGGAAATGGATTAAGGGAACAGACCGCGGGTCGCTTTGACTTTGGCGACTTCATGGACACCGAGGGCGAGCGCGGCGACGCGGTGAGACATCTGATTGGTCTCTGCGAAGTGCATGACATTTTCAAATGCTTTTTCTAACATCGTCTCCAGCTTACTGAGCACCTCCTGCTCGCTCCACTGGTAGTGTTGCAGGTTCTGCACCCACTCGAAGTAAGAAACGGTGACACCGCCGGCGTTGCAAAGTACATCGGGGATGAGGAAAATATCGCCGCGTTCCTCGAGGATGGTATCGGCCTCTGGCGTGGTGGGGCCGTTGGCGGCTTCGGCCAGCACGCGGCATTGCAGCTTGCCGGCATTGTCGGCATGGATCACCTGCTCGAGAGCGGCCGGCACCAGTGCATCGCAGGGCTGGGTCAGCATTTCTTCCGGGTCGATGGCATCCGCGCCAGGGAAATCTTTGACGCCGTGGGTCTTGGCGACATGTTCGGTCAGTTGATTGATATCAATGCCCTTCGGGTTCCAAATCGCGCCGGTAATGTCTGAGATCCCGGTGATGGTGACGCCGTAGCGTGCGAGGGTGTAGGCAGCATGCGCACCGACGTTGCCAAAGCCCTGGATGATGGCCGTGGCCTTGGTGTCCTCAATGCCAAGTTTGTAAAATGCGCGTGAAATCGTGAATGCCACGCCGTGCCCTGTGGCCTGCGTTCTTCCCTCGGACCCTAACAATTCGACCGGCTTGCCGGTGACGATGCTGGGAACGAGGTGGCCAGCATGGGTGGAGTAGACATCGGTGATCCAGGCCATGGTCTGGGCGTTGGTGCCCATGTCCGGAGCCATGACATCGGTCTCCGGGCCAATGAAGGGCAGCATCTCGGTGGTGAAACGGCGGGTCATGTTTTCCAGCTCGCGGGTGCTCATCGATCTGGGATCACAGGCGATGCCACCTTTACCGCCACCGTAGGGCAGTCCCATGAGGGCGCATTTCCAGTTCATCCACATGGCGAGGGCGGCAACTTCACCGATGGATACGTTCGGGTGAAAGCGGAGACCTCCCTTGACCGGGCCACGTGACAGGTGGTGTTGCACCCGGTAGCCAAAGAAGACTTCGGTGTCGCCATTGTCGCGTTGCACCGGCACCGTCACGGTGATCAGGCGCTTCGGCCACTTGCATCGTTCTCTAACCGATTGGTCGAGATCCAGGTAGTCGGCGGCGCGGTCGAACTGGGTGGATGCCATTTGAAAGATATCGTTGGCCATGAGGTCATTTTGCATAGTTCTATGTAGGTGGGGGTGGGTGGTTTGACAAGTTAGCTTTGCCATTCTCCATGCACATCGCGGGGATGGGGAGTTGCAAGATGGCGGGGAGAGGTTAGAGAGAAGGGCATATGGCCGACTATCTCCCCATCATTGGTTCCAGCCTCGCCTGGATCGTCACTGTCTGCTTGCTGATTTCAGGCTTCATCGGGACCTTGGTGCCATTTTTGCCAGGGCATCTGATCATTTTCCTCGCTGCCGTAGGCCACTGGCTGATGCTGCGTGAGGATTCCGGCGTCGAGTGGTGGACCTTTGCCGTGCTTGCGTTGCTGCTGATTGTGTCCCAGGTGCTCGAATTTCTCAGTGGAGCGATGGGGACACGCTGGTTCGGCGGTAGTCGCTGGGGTGCTGCGGGCGCACTGATTGGTGGGATTGTGGGGATGTTCTTCATGCCCTTCGGCCTGATTCTCGGACCACTGATCGGAGCGATGCTGTTTGAGTTTTCCTTTGCCAAGAAGGAGGTTCGGGAATCGACCGTGTCGGGCGTCGGCTCCGTGCTCGGCACCGTGGCCGGTCTGATCGTGAAAGTCATCGTCGGGGTGATGATGATCGTCTGGTTCGTCGTCGATGTGTTCTGGATCTCCGCTGCTTAGGCTGGCGTCCGGGACACAAAAAAACCGGAGAGGTTGCCCTCTCCGGTTGCTTGAATGTTTAGGTGAACGTCAGAGTCTTACTCAGCGTTGATAACCTCTGGAGTTTCGTCACCCCAGACAGAGTCGTCACCGGTGTCGAACAGAGTGTTACCGGAAGGAAGCTTGGCTTCGAAGGTTTTGCTCAGACGCAGAGTCTGCACGGAACCGTCAATACGAAGAACAACTGCCTTACCACCGTATGGATCTTCCTTGAACTTGCTGGTGCTGTCCATAGGAGCCATCAGGATTGGGATACCGGAGTTACCGCTGGTGGACTGGTCTTTCACGTAGGAGAAACCACACTCACCTGCTTCCAGGGTCTTGCCTTTGGTGTTGTAAACGTTATCTGGCTTTTTGTTGGTGTCAGAAACGGAACCGGATTTGGCGTAGAAGATCTCTTCAGACTGGACGTAGCCACCTGCGAGGAACTGGCCAAGGTAGTCGTTAGAGTAAGTTCCGGTGTAGCCGTTCAGGTCGACATCCGCAGCAGCGGTGTCGTCACTTGGGAATCCGCCGAAGTCATCATCGAACTCAACCATCAGCAGGAAGATCTGCTTGGCGTTGTTGGTAGCCGTTGTCATGTCGGCTTTCTTCTTCTGTTTCATGATGACGGGAGTCGCCATGGCTGCGAGTGCCGCGATAATGGCAATCACAACGAGAAGCTCCACCAGAGTGAAGCCCTTGCTCATATGTTTTTTAGTTAGTTTCATTTACTTATTTTGGTTATGTTTTGTTTTTTATGTATCAGTTAGCCGAGACACAGCGACACCGCATAACGATAACTGATACTGCAAGTTAACGCTCTGAGACGCCTTCGCAAGATAAAAAAGGGTCAGAAGGGGGAATTTGCTGTTACGGACGTTTGAAGCTGTCAGCTAAGCTTTTAAGGTCGGTTAAGGATGCCTGGTCCGCGTCCAGAATGGCTTGTTTCTGCAGCGCGGTGATCTCTTTCACACCCTTGCGCGCGAGGCTGAGCATGGCTGCCATTTGTTCGTCGGTGAAAACCGCTTCTTCACCACTTCCCTGCATTTCCACGAACTCGAGGTCCTCGGTCATGACGACGTTGAAATCGACGCTGGCGTCCTTATCCTCCGGGTAATCGAGATCAAGAATGGCGGTGTCCTGATAAATCCCAGCGCTGATGCCGGTGATCAGTTTTTTCATGGGGAAGGTTTTGATTTTGCCATCGGCCATGAGTTTGTTCAGGGCGATGGCGATGGCGACGCAGCCACCGGTCACCGAGGCGGTGCGGGTGCCGCCGTCGGCCTGTAGCACATCACAATCGAGCCAGATCGTGCGGGGGCCGAGTTTTTTCAGATCGACCACTGCCCGCAGCGATCTTCCGATCAGGCGCTGGATCTCGGACGAGCGACCATCGAGGCGGCCGGTGGAGATGTCGCGCTGTTTGCGATCGAGGGTGGAGTAGGGGAGCATATTGTACTCGGCGGTGAGCCAGCCACCGCCAACTTTTTGATACTTCATCCAGCGTGGCACATCCTCCTGCACGGTGGCTGCGCAGATGACGCGGGTGTTTCCAAATGAGACTAACACGGAACCGGTGGCATTGGGGGCGATACCGGATTGGAAGGAAATGGGGCGGAGTTGGTCGAATTCACGGCCGTCGGGTCTAATCATAGATGAACTTTCCAGTTTGAAGTTCAATCTTTCAAGTATATAAGAACGGCGCGCATGGGAGAATCGCTGCAAGAACTGGAACAATGGGGCACCGATGTCATCTTCGGCAGGGCTCGTGGTTTCAGGGCGACTATGATGCGCCTCTTTCTTTGGATGCTCTCCGGGATTTATCGCGCCGGAGTGGCCTTTCGCCTCAGTCGTTTCCGCCGGGGCGCGGTCGATCAGCAATATCTCGGCACCCAGGTGATCAGCATCGGAAATATTACCGTGGGTGGCACGGGCAAGACGCCCGTGGTGGAGCTGTTTGCCCGCACGTTACGTGAGCGCGGTCGGAAGCCCGCCATTCTCAGCCGTGGTTATAAAAGTAAAAAGCTGCCCGAGCCCCAGGAGTGGATTGCCAAGGAAAGTGGCGAGCTGATCCCGGACGATGAAATGCCCAAGGTGGTCAGCGACGGTGGCGCACCCCGACTCAAGGTCGCCCACGCCGGCGATGAGCCATGGATGCTGGCGAAGAATCTTCCCGGCGTATCCGTGGTGGTCGATAAAAACCGGGTCAAGGGAGGCAGCTTCGCCGTGCGCGAGCTGGAAAGCGATATTCTAATCCTCGATGACGGCCTGCAATACCTCAATCTGGCGCACTCGATCGATGTGGTTCTGGTGGATCAAAATGCCCCTTTCGGCACCGGCCAGATGCTGCCGCGCGGCACCCTGCGCGAGCCGGCAAAGAATCTCTGCCGCGCCGACTATATCTTCATCACCAAGTGCGATGGCAGCTCGAACGAAGAGCTGATCCGCAAGATTCGCCGACACAACCGCCATGCGGAAATTATCGAGTGCACCCACGGGCCGCAGCATTTGGAGAACTTGTTCACCGGCGAGCGTGTGCCGCTGGATTTCCTCGATCAGAAATACGTCGCCGCCATTTCCGGCATCGCGGTGCCGGAGAGCTTCGAGAAGATCCTAAGAAACCTGGGCGCCCGGGTGGAATTCCACCGCGTGTTCTCCGATCACCACTCGTTCAATCAAAAGGACATCGATAACTTCATGAACCGCTGCATGCAGCGCGACATCGAGATGATTGTCACCACGGAAAAAGACGCCGTCCGCTTTATGAAACCCACCGAGCTCGATGTGCCGGTCTATTTCCTCCGCATCGAGGTGGATATCCTCAAAGGGCAGGAGGTTTGGGAGCGGATTGTCGATCGGATTTGCGGAGAAAAAGCCGCCATCGACCCGCTGTTACTGCGCGCCATGGCGAGTTGAGCCTCTGATTCGCCTCCTCACGGCTGAACCATCTGCAGCACTTCCTCAGGGGATGCTCCGCGCTCCCTGAGTGTCTGAATGCTGAGCGCCTTGTCTCTTTTTGCCAATCGTTTGCCTTCGGCGTCGAGGATCAGGCGGTGGTGATGGTAGATCGGTTCCGGCAGGCCCAGCAGCTCCTGCAGCAGGCGATGCACATGGGTCGATGCCAGCAGATCCTCGCCGCGGGTGACATCGCTGATTTCCTGCATCGCATCGTCCACCACCACGGCGATGTGGTAGGAGGTGGCGATGTCCTTGCGGGCGAGAATGACATCTCCCAGCAGGGATGGATCGACGTCGATCTTGCCTTGGATCCGATCGGTAAAGCTCAGTGGTCCGGTCTGTTCCGCGGCAGCCATCGTGTCGAGTCGCCAGCAGTGCGGCTCGCCAGCGTCGATTCGGTGCTGGCGCTGCTCCGGGCTGAGATTCCGACAGGTGCCTGGGTAGAGAGGCCCTTCCGGTCCCTGCGGAGCGCCGTCCATGGCTTGGATTTCCTCCTGAATCTCGCGGCGGGTGCAGAAGCAGGGGTAGACGACGCCGCGCGCTTTAAGCAAGTTGATCGCCATGGCGTAGTCGGTCAGGCGATCGGTCTGGCGCAGTGGGGTTCCGTCCCATTGAATCCCTAACCACGCTAGATCGCGTTCGATATCCAAGTAGTATTCATCGCGCACGCGGGTGCCATCGATGTCTTCGTAACGGAGTAAAAAAGCACCGCCCTGTGAGTGAGCCAGATCACGGGCGAACATCGCCGCATAGGCGTGGCCGAGGTGGAGGAGGCCAGTGGGTGATGGTGCAAAGCGGGTGGTCATAGTTCATTTCTAAGCAAGCCGGCGGTGGTGAAAAAGCACCAAAAGGGAGACGACAATATTTTATAATGCAAAAAACTTGCATTAGCGGCCTGTGTGCGTTAATCATCTCCGCGTGATGAAAGCAAGCAAGGTTTTTCAAGTCGTTGTGGCAACGTGGTTGCTGCTGGTCGGTGGGGTTTCTGCGCAGATTAAAGTCGCGAGTTTGCACCCGCTGATTTCCGATGTCGCTCGTAATGTAGGTGGCCAGCACGCCACGATCGTGCAGCTGATCGAGCCCCATGCCGATCCCCATCATTTCCGCCCGACGCCCAAAGACCTGACTAAGGCCAGAGGCGCGGTGCTCTACTTGGCGAGTGGTAAGAATCTCGAAACGTATTTGGATAAACTTCGCAGCACCCTCGGCAAAGGCGTCCCCGTCATTGAAGTGGGCCGCAAGATTCCCTCGGAGAAAATCAGCGGTCGCAATAGCCAGTATGTCTGCTGCCCGCAGCACGCGAATGGCTCAATTGATCCACACTGGTGGCACCGTGTCAGCAACATGCAGAAAGCTGCACGTATCATCGCCTCTGAATTTGGCAAAGTGGATCCTGCCCATGCCAAAATCTACAAGGCAAACGCCGCCGCCTACTCCCGTCGGCTCGAAGCTCTCGATGCCTGGGTGAAACGCGAGGTGAGCAGAATCCCCCGCAGCAACCGCATCCTGACCACCGCCCACGCCGCCTTCGGTTACTACTGCAAAGAGTATGGATTCAAGTCCCTGCCGGTGAAAGGTCTGACCGCCAGTCACAAAACCAGCGCCGCCTATCAGGCCCAGGCGATTCAAGAAATCCGCAAGAATCACGTGAAGGCCATCTTCCCAGAGCTGCGGGCAAATCCAAAAGCCATCGCGGTGATCTCCAGAGAGACTGGCGTGAAGTTGGGCGGCAGCCTCGTGGCTGACGGTGCATCGAACTACGAGAAGATGATGCGCGATAATACCAACAAGATCGTAGCAGCACTGGCTAGATAATAAGTTAGCCAGGCAGACATTTCCGATCCATTCGAAGAAGCTGATACTTATCGATCATGCGAGGTTCTCCGGTTCTACAGACGATTGTTCTGTTAGTTGTCATGTTGTTAGCTGGATTCGCCGGAGAACGTTACCTGCACAGCGCGTCTGATCGCGCAGGGGCGGCGCCGGTGAACGAGGTCGAGAAAAGTGCTACGGCCGAGGAAATGGTGGATGCCGAGGTGGAATTCATTTTTTCAACCACTCCCAAGTTTTACACGCTAAAACAAGCACCGCTATCCCATGATGGAGAGCCTCAGCAGCTCTTGACTGAAGATGAACTAACGGAAAATCCCGCCTATGGAGATATCTCCATCCCGCCACACCAGACGGTTACTTACTGGCTGGATGTGACCTGGGCGGAGGAGCCGGCCGATGGCCAACGCCACTTCGTGCAAATGCGCATTTCTCCGAACTACGGCGAGACCAAGGAGGTGGCCTATTCGACGACGACTTCGATCATCAGCCAGACATTGGATTACAGCAGTGGCGGGGAGCACGACGATGAGTAACTGTAAACATCAGCACGAAGACGGCCAAACGCATCAGCTGGATGTGGAGGGTGTCTGTGTGTCGTATCGAAAAAACCGGGTGCTCGAGGACATCTCGTTCAGCACGCGCTGTGGCAACTGCCTCGCACTGGTGGGTCCGAACGGGGCGGGGAAAAGCACTTTGTTGAAAGCCATTGCTGGTCTGGTGAAGCGCAGTCACGGCAGCATCCGCTGGTCGGGCGAAGATAATATGAAATGCCGAGGCGGTGAGTTTGCCTACCTTCCCCAGTTCGAGGAAGTCAGCTGGGATTTCCCTATCACCGTGCGTGGTGTGGTGGAGATGGGGCGTTACCCCCAGCTCGGACCATGGCGGAAATTTGGCGAGCAAGACAGCGCCGCCGTGAACTCCGCCTTGGAAATGATGGAGATGGATGGCGAGCTGGCCAATCGCCAGATCAACGAACTCTCCGGCGGCCAGAAGCAGCGGGTGTTCATCGCCCGGGCAGTGGCGCAGCAGGCGCATGTTTTGTTGTTAGACGAGCCGTTCACCGGTCTCGACCGCAATCATATGGCCAACCTTGCGCGCTTGCTGAGAATGCTCGCGGGTGAAAACCGCCTGGTGATCGCCTCGCACCACGATCTGAACTCGGCGCACGAAATCTTTGACGAAGCCCTGCTGTTGAACCGGACCATGATCGCTCAAGGCCCATGCGCCAGCACGCTGACGGAGGAGAACCTGGATCGCACCTTCTCCAAAGACAACTAACAAGAACCATGGATCAGTTACTGCAAATATTAGACATGCCGTTCTTTAAGCGCGCGTTGTTGGCGGCCGCGCTGATTGGCTTTACCAATGGCTTTGTCAGCGGATTTGTGCTGCTGCGCAGAAGCTCGCTGGTGCTCAGTGCGCTCAGTCACACCATGCTGCCCGGCATCGTTGCCGTGGTGTTGATCACCGGCACGCTGAACCAGGGCGGAGCTTTTGTCGGTGCCCTGTTAGCGGCGCTCGCGGTGGGTTTGGGGTCGGTAATGGTCACGCGCAAGACCCGTCTGCCACAGAGCACTGCGCTGGCGATTTTCTTCACCTGTGCCTTCGCCCTGGGTGTGGTGATGTTAGAATACGCCGAGACCGCGCAGAACCTCGAAGAGTGGCTGTTTGGCAGCATTCTCTCAGTGGGCGATAACGATCTGCTGGTGTTCTTCGGCATCGCTTTTTTCACCCTCATCGCATCCACCCTCTTTATGCGGCCGATCTTGCTGACCTTGTTCGAGCCGAATGTGGCAGCAGTGCAGGGGGTCTATGTGCGTGGAGTCAACTACCTGCTGTATGCCATGATGATTGTGGCCCTGATGGCCAGTTTCCAAGCAGTAGGATCCGTGCTTTCCATCGGTTTAATGGTCGTGCCCGGTGCGATCGTCTCTTTGTTCACTAACAACACCCGGTGGCTGTTCTGGGGCGGTGGAGCAATTGGTTCCATCGGCTCAGTGGCCGCCGTGGTCCTCTCGGTGATTTTCAATATTCCCACAGGGCCGGCCATCGTGCTGGTGCTCGGTGCGCTCTTTGCCGTGGCATATTTCGTGAATCCTAACAGCGGCTTATTCAGTCGTGCTCAAGAACAACCTCTCCAACCAAAACATCAATTATGACTAAAAACAACATGATGATCACTGCCGCTTTGGCTGCATGTGTGAGTGCCGTGACTGCCGAAGAGGCAGTTGACACGCCCGTCTCCGTTGTGGTTCCGGCAATTCCGGAAATCCGCATCGATCCTACCCTGCACCTGAGAGCAGTGCATGGATCTACGACACTGGATTCAGGTGAAGCCGAACGTGGCGGACACGACCCATTCCAAGATGGATTCAACCTCCAGGGCATGGAAATCGGAGCCAGCATTTACGCCGGCGAATACGTCCGTGGTTTCTTCACCACCAACGTTTACAAGGTGAACGGTGGCGACTTTGAATCTGAGTTCGAAGAAGGCTTTATTAAATTCGTCAACCTTCCTGGCGATTTCGAAGTCCGCGCCGGTCGCATGCTGGCTAGATTTGGCGATCAGAATGCCCGCCACTTGCACGGTTGGGATTTCGTCGATGGCAACATGGCTGGCGTCCGCTACCTCGGTGAAGACGGCTTTGCCTTTGAGGGTGCTGAAATCACCTGGATGCCACCGACATCATGGACAGATTCCTTGAGCATCGGTCTCGGATCCGCTGTGGTGCACGATCACGAGCACGGTGAAGAAGAGGAAGAAGATCATGACGAGGACGACCACGATGATGACGATCACGCCGATGAGGATCTCGACGACCACGAGCACGATGAAGAGGCTGAGATGGCTCGCCCAATCGACAACATCGTCACCGTGCGTTATCAGGCACAATTCGGTCCTACCGATTTCCACCGTTTCCAAGTTGGAGCTAGCTACCTCACCGGTGACAATGGCCACGGCTTGACGACCGATATTTACGGTGCTGACTTCACCTACACCTGGCGTGAAAATGGCTACGAACCTGGCGGCAAACAGTTCCGCTGGAGAACTGAGTGGATCATGCGTGATGTGGAAACCGACGAAGGTGGCTTCGAAGACAACGGTTACAACACCGCTGTCATGTATGAATTCATCGAAGGCTGGGAAGCTGGTCTGCGTTATGAGTGGATGGAAGGCGTTGCCGATCCTGAGCTTGCTGAGCGCACTCGTATCTCTCCTTCACTGACCAAGCACTTCCGCTTGGACAACGACATCAGCGCTTTGGTCCGTCTGCAGTATAACCACGATGATATCGATGGTCACGGCACGGAGGACAGCGTCTGGCTTCAGTTTGGCTTCGATTGGGGCCCTGGCGAAGTTCGCTAATCCGGGCTTTAGTCTGGCACATCGCTAGACTTTCCGATCTGATCAAGCTGGTGCAGGTTTCTGCACCGGCTTTTTATGTGCTCATGGCACGGCTGCAATACCATGACGATCAGCGCGATGAGCGAGATGCCGACGATAGCATCTGCTTACCATGTTGGTTCGATTCGGGCGCCGGTGGTCATGTCCATTAAGCCCGTCACCCTGAAATCATGGCTATGAAAATGGAAACAATCGCACATATCAGAACCTGTTACGGAGAAAAGTTCGGCGTCCCGCGGCAACCGGGATTGGTCAAGGACGCTTGGGGCGAGTTGGTGTTTGAGCCGGAGTTCAGAAATGCGGATGCGCTTCGTGGTCTAGAGGGATTTTCCCATGTCTGGCTGGTTTTTATTTTCCATCAGGCCTTGCGCTCGGACTGGAAACCGACGGTCCGCCCGCCGCGCTTGGGAGGCAACGAAAGGGTTGGTGTTTTTGCCACACGCTCACCATTCCGACCGAATCCCATCGGGCTCTCGGTGGTGAAGTTAGACGGCATCGACCTCGATCATCCGGACGGACCGGTGCTCAAGCTCAGTGGTGTTGACCTCGTCGATGGAACTCCGATTTTGGACATCAAACCATACATCCCCTACGCCGATGCCTTACCGGATGCCGTGGGCGGATTTGTCAGCGGGGCTCCCGATTGTTTGAGTGTGCAGTGGCACTGCGCGGTGCCGGCGGAGATGAGCGATGCGAACCGAAGATTGATTGAGGCCACGCTGGCTGCCGACCCCCGACCGGCCTATCAAAGGCAGGAAAGCGGCCGCGAGTATGGCTGCCTGATCGATGGCTGCAATGTCAGGTGGACGGTGGAAGACGGCTGCGCTACGATCGTGGCTTGTGAGCCGGGCGATAATCGGGCGTGAGTCGATCACGTCACGTGATTTCTCGTGGCGCGCTCTGGGATAGGCCGTATAGTTAACACTGGTCTATGAACTACCGAGCTATAATTTTTGACTTCGACGGCACCCTGGCGGACACCTTGGATGAGGCGTTCCATATTTATAATAAGATGGCGAAAGAGCACGACTTGCGTGCCGTCAGCGAGGATGAGATCCCAGGGCTCCGCGATATGAAGCTCAACCAGTTTCTTTCCCACCTCGGCATCCCCAAACGCCGTGTGCCCAAGTTGCTCTATCAGGGGACCAAGCAGCTGAAAGAAAGCATCGGTTCGCTGCCATTATTCGAGGGCCTGGAGCACGTGCTTCCGGCGCTGCGAACCAAGATCGAACACGTCGGAATCCTGACCTCAAACTCGGTGGAGAACGTGAATTTGTTTTTGGAAACCCACGGTCTGGAAAATGTCTTCACCTTCGTTTCGTCGACTTCCAAGTTGACCGGAAAAGCGAAGCATCTGCGCGCTATTCGCAAGACCTTCTCGCTTGAAGCATCCGAGATGATTTACGTGGGCGATGAGATCCGTGACATCGTCGCTTCAAAAAAGGCCGGCATTCCCGTGGCCGCCGTGGGTTGGGGGTTCAATTCACCGGAGGCTTTGAAAAAGGAACAGCCTGATCACTTCTGCGACAGTGTCGAGGAACTGCTGATGCTGTGCCCGAAACATCTCAAGCAAGCCTAACGATTTTCCTCGGACGAATGCCGAAAAAAGCTCACCCCGCGAAGAGGTGAGCTTTTTCTTGTCGTGGCATTTCTTCTCTCACCAAGAAATGCCAACAACCCAAAAAAATGTGTGTTGAGACGCTTTGCTGTGAGTGGAATTAGCGAACCATTGCTTGCGCCATGGTGTAGGCAGGCACCCGTTGTTTGTATTTCCTGTCCTTGCCAGTCGAGGGTTCTTTAAACATCGGGTGGTCGAGAATATCGGCGACGCTATCGAGCACCAGGTCAGGCGAATAGGCAAAGTCATCGAGGTCCTCGCGTGAGGTGCCGCCAGACATCACTAAGACCGTGCGGTAACCGAGGCCGACGCCACCGAGGATATCAGTCTCCATGGTATCGCCCACCATGATGGTTTCCTCACTGGTCAGGCCGAGTTGTTTGCGCGCGGCCCGCATCATCACCGGGCTGGGTTTGCCCACGGAGAAGGCTTTTTTTCCGGTCGCGCTTTCGATCATCGCAGCGATCGCGCCACAACCGGGGCGAATGCCGTCTTCGGTCGGGCAGTTGGGGTCGAGATTGGTAGCGATCAGGCGGGCTCCATTGGCCACAAGACGAACCGCTTTTTCGATCATTTCAAAGGTCATCGTCCGCCCTTCGCCGACGATGACGTAGTCAGGATTGTCCTCGACCACGGAGTAGCCATTCAGGTGCAGAGCATTGAACAGACCGCCCTCGCCAATGACATAGGCCGAGCCGCCGGGTTTCTGTTGAGCGACAAATCGAGCGGTGGCCATGCTGCAGGTGAAGATATCGCGATCGGTCGCCTCAATGCCCATGCGGCAGAGTTTCATTGCCACATCACGGCGTGTGCGCTGGCTGTTGTTTGTGAGGAAAAGGAAGCGGGTATCGGTCTCACGGAGGCGTTTGATGAACTCCTTGGCACCGGGGATCAATTCGCTGCCGCGATAGATCACGCCGTCCATGTCGAGTAAGTATCCGTATTTCATACTTGGCGATGTCAGCACAATGCGTGCCAGCTAGTCGATCGGTCGGGAGAGAATTTGTCACATGATCAACACTCATTTGTGTCATTATTGCACTTTCTGGCTGGGCATGCTGGCAAGTTTTTCCGTTGCCTCACCAGCGTTGATCGATGAGGCTGCATCATGATTAGAGAGTATGCATGCCTCGGCCTTGCCGCCGTGATGATGAGCCTGGCGCCCACGGTCGTCGCCCAGAAGAATGACTCAGGCTATGATGCCTCAGTGCCGAAGCCGACACTCACCGCAGTGCGCTATGGTGAACATCCGCGCCTCATCATGGACTTTTGGAAGGCAAAGGCTCAAGGTCCCACGCCGGTGGTGATCGTCATCCACGGCGGCGGCTGGAATGGCGGCAGCAAGGAGCGCCTGCACCGCTTTGTGGATGCCCATAAACTGCTCGATGCCGGAATTTCAGTGGCGGCCATCAATTACCGCCTGATGAAACATTCCAAGGACCTCAAGCCACCGGTCAAGGGGCCTCTCAGCGACGCCGCCCGGGCCGTCCAGTTTGTGCGCAGCATGGCTGAAAAGTGGAACATCGATCCGTCACGGGTCGCCGCCTCGGGAGGATCCGCCGGCGCATGCTCCAGTCTCTGGCTCGCCTACCACGACGACTTGGCCGACCCCCAAAGCTCCGACCCGGTGGCCCGGCAATCAACCCGTCTGAATTGCGTCGCGGTGACCCGACCGCAAACCACGCTCGATCCGCAGCAAATTCGAAAGTGGATTCCTAACTGCACTTACGGAGCGCATGCGTTTGGTATTAAAGGTTTTGATCAATTCCTCGCCCAGCGCGATGCCATCCTGCCGTGGATCAATGAGTATTCTCCCTACGCCTTGTTGGATAAGAGTGATCCGCCGACTTACATGAGCTTTGCTAAGGCTCCCAATAAGAAGGGCAAAGAGACAGATCCGACCCATTCACCGATTTTCGGCATCAAGCTTCAGGAACAATGCCGTGAACTCGGCGTCCCCTGCGAGGTGGTTTACCCGGGGGCCCCGAATGTGAAGCATGCGGATGTGGCCGACTACTTGATCGCCACGCTGAAACCGGAGCGGAGCCGATAAGGGATGCTATTTCCCAAGCAGCATCCTGGCACCGAAGACTAACAGCACGACCCCAAACAAGCGCGTCAGGTGCTGGTTGCTCAGTTTGTGCATCAGATCGGTGCCGAACCATGCGGCGAGGGCTGCGGCTACGGCGGCCAGGGCGACTACTTTCCAATCGATCAAGCCGCTTTGGCGGGAGTTGTTCAGGGTGGAAACCGCGGCGATGATCACGATCACTGCCAGCGAAGTGGCTACGGCCTTTTTCTGTTCGAAGCCCAGCACGGTGACAAAGGCGGGCACCATGACGATGCCTCCGCCCACGCCGCAGAGTGCACCTAACAATCCAGCGGTGACGCCGACGGCTGCGGCAATGATCAGTGTTTTCATGAAGGGAAAAAGGGAGAGGGCTCAGGAGCAGAGGGTGGCGATCAGGCGGTGCAGCACCACCCGTTGATCCAGCCCTGAGGTGACCAGGGCGCGGTCGGCATCCAGCGCAGCCTCCATGGCTTTGCGAAGCTTGGGCAGGCCGAAGTTACGCACGCTCTTGCTGGCTAGGAAGAGCGGGTAGGCATTGACGCCGCCGGCTTTTTTCTGCGGCAGCCACGCGCGTTCGTGGGACGGTAGGGAATCGAGTGCCGAGGAAAAGGAATTGTAGTTGCCGGTGGGGATGTTTTTGCCATCGCAGGCGGCGGCCGCCATGAACAGGTTTCTCACCGTCGGGATGATGGAGGCGCGGAGGATGCCCACAGCGGTTTCCTTGCGCGCGAGTTGTTGATCGACCAGTTCGATGGCGCGCGAGCCGTTTTTCTTCTGGATCGCATTGCCAATTTCAAAAACCACCCCGGCGCGGCTGAGGGGGACCATCAGGCGGACGTCCTCCTCCGTGACCTCGCGGCGATCACCGAGGTAGAGGTCGATTTTTTCCAGCTCACTATTGATTTGTCGGGTGTCTTCACCGGCGAGCATGACGAAGAGCTCCAGCGCATCGCCCTGGAAGCTGAGTCCCAGCTCGGTGGCTTTGTTGCGCACCAGGCGGGCCACCTGGTCCTGCCAGCCGTCGCGCGAGACGTCTGGTTTGTCGTAGATGTCGAGTTTCGCCTCCTTTTTCAGATACTTGTAAAAGGCACGGCGTTTATCGAGGGCCGTGCAGCTGATGAGCAGGGTGATGTCGGACGAGATACCGGCTTGCAGGCAATCGAGCAATGCCTCCACCCCCTTCTTGGTTGCTTCCGCCTCGGAGGTGCGATCGCTGCCGAGGAAGGTGGCATTTTTCAGCCAAACAGTCTTGCCTCCACCGAAAAAGGGAACCGTCTGCAGCGATTGGATGACCTGGCTGCAGGCACTGTGCGCCTCGTCCGCATTGGCGATCGTGCCGTTGATGATCTCGTTGGAAAAATCATCGCCACCCTCGGGTTTGATTTTCTCGAAGGTCTTCAGGGCCTCCTCGGACACGGTGCCCTCGTCGCTACCAGTGATGACGTATATCTGACTCACGGCGCGAGAATCAGAGATCGCGTGACAACAAGCAAGAGGGAAAAGCGATTTGATCCCTGGGCGCCACGATCATCGAGGCCGTGGTGTGGTGCTGAGGTCGAACCAAGAACCCAACTTGCGAGCTCAACTCGACTCAGCTAACCAGATGCCGACCGCTGAAGCCGACGGCTGAACCACCAGTATACCTCTGCCCCTTAGTGCGTGATCAAGCTACGCTTGTCGCTCTGGGTAAGGCTCTTCTGGACGCCGCTGAAGCGGTAGTGGCCGATGACTTGGTATTCCAAAAGCTTGTCTTCCCACTTGGGTCCGTTGCCGTTGTTGTGCACGATCCAGCGCTCGTTGCGGCGATCCTGCGGTCCGGGAACCACGATGCCGATGTGAGTGGCTCCATGGGGCAGACGCCAGGCAACCACATCACCGTATTCGAAATCACTGCCGGTGAGAGCGGATTCATCGCTGAAGGCGACTTCTTCACCGTAACGGCCGAAGAAGCGCTGCAAATTGGGCACCCGACGGTGGTCGATGCTGCTGTCAGTGGATTTCATGCTCCACAGCTGCGGGTAAATGCGGAAGTTCTTTTCCATGTCCTCGTGGACCAGCTGCTGGAGGTCGATTCCCAGCGCGCGGTAAGAGCGGATCACCACGTCAGTGCAGACGCCACGATCTTCCGGCACGTCGCCGTTGGGGTAGGAAATCTTGTAGTAGGCAGGATCGTAAGTGATTTTCTCGTTGGTG
This sequence comes from Oceaniferula flava, assembly GCF_016811075.1. NCBI lineage: Bacteria > Pseudomonadati > Verrucomicrobiota > Verrucomicrobiia > Verrucomicrobiales > Verrucomicrobiaceae > Oceaniferula > Oceaniferula flava. The sequence continues at coordinate 219,473 of NZ_JAFBGL010000007.1, read as the reverse complement.
CGCTCCAGAGCGGCGCTGGCCAGAAGATGGCCGAACCCATCTGCCCTTGCCAGCCATGCGACGGTTTCCTCGACGATCAGCTCATCGGTGGGAGACTCCTTGGCGAGGATGTCCTGAATGAAAGGTTTTGCCACGATACCCACGCCGACAACGACCAAAAGAATCATCAACCAGCCTCCACCCCATGGCTTGCGGGCGGGTTTTTTAGGGCGGGGTCCGATGTATTCGATGGCATCCATATTGTGCGTGTTAGATTTAGCCTTAGGGCTGTATGGGTTCTTAGAGTTTTGCGCTTAAGTTATTAACAACACATACGTGCCCTGATTTCCAGCATATTTCACAAAAAGCGACAAAAAGATTCATTTTTGGCAAAGCACCGAATCGGCACTTAAAAAATCGCCCTTTTTTAGCTTTGGCAAGCCGCACCAGCACAGGCACATTCAGGGCCAGATGCTGATCGAACACAAAAAGGAAAAGCTCCAATGGGGCGCACTGGATCTGGGACTCTTCGGTCTGGAAAAGGACTGGTATGGCGAGAAATTGACGACCCCCGCAGGCTTCGGTCTGGCGATGGATGACAGCTACCTCTGGTTCGTCACTACCCGCCGGGAACCTGCCGCCCTGCACCCGAAAGCACGACCCGGCGAATTCACTCCGGAGCTGTGGAAATACGACACCGCCGAGCTGTTCATCAGCCACCCGCCATCCGGACGCTATCTGGAGCTGAACCTGGCATCGAACGGCGCCTGGTGGTCGGCCGAGTTCACGGCACCGCGTGTTCGTGCCAGCGAGGAGGAGATTCCTGTGCCCGGCCTGCACACCTTCGGCGAACTCTCACCCGACGGCTCCTGGCTGGCGGCCGCCGCCATCCCGTTGGACGTGCTGCGGGCCCGACTGGATTTCGGCCCCGAGTCCGCGATGAATGTCACCTTCATCGTTGATTCCCCGGAGCAGAAGTTCCTCACCGCCGCGCCGGCGCTCGAGGGCGAGCCTGATTTCCACCGACCCGAACTGTTCCAGCCCGTGCGCATCGTCGATGGCGGTCTGACCTTCGACCAAACTGCCCCCGAACCGAGCGCCTAGCACGCAGAACTCTTTTTTATCTTATGAGCACGATCAGAAATAGCCACGGTGAGCGACTCGATGTCGCCATGCACGATGCCGAGAAATCAGACTGCCTGGTCATCATCGGCCACGGCGTGACAGGGAATAAAGACCGCCCGATGCTGGTGGAACTGGCCGATGCCCTGGCGGAAGCCGGATGGCCATGTTTGCGGATTTCTTATTCGGGAAATGGCGAGTCCGAAGGATCCTTCAGCGATTCCACCATAAGCAAGGAAGTCGCGGATCTCTCTGCGGTGATCGATCAGGTGGGCAGTGGCAAGCGCATCGCCTTCATCGGCCATAGTATGTCTGGTGCCGTAGCGGCCCTGTTCGCCGCCCGTGACGAGCGGGTCAAGGTGATGGTCTCCCTCGCCGGCATGGTGCACACCGCGGCATTCCACGATCGCGAGTTCGGCGACGTGACACCGGGCGAAGGCTACATGTGGGACGATGAAGATTGTCCGCTGTCGCAAACCTTCCTCGATGACATGCAACAGATCGGCAGCACCCTCGATGCCGCTCGCGATCTACGCACCCCGTGGCTGCTGCTGCACGGCAGCGATGACGATGTGGTGCCGGTCTCGGATAGCCACGATCTCAAGGAGGTGCTGCGTGGCCCCGTGCGTCTGCTCGAAATCCAGGGCACCGGCCACATGTTCGATGGAAATTACAGCGTGCTCGCCTGCGAGGTGTCCGACTGGTTGGAAAAACATCTTTAGCCTCTATTCCTTATTGCTTCATCCCCGATGGATGACCTAAGCTATGGTTTACCATGAAGCCGAAGCATCCGAGCCGACTCGAGCTAGCCCTGCAGGCCTCTAACGAGGGAGTCTGGGACTGGTATGTCGATGAGGAAGAGATCTACTATTCCGATCGAGTGTTAGGCTTTCTCGGATACCCGCGCGACGAGGCTCCGAACATTCTGAAGCACTCGGATCGTTACATCCACGAGGACGATCAGCCGGAGTTGCAAAAGGCAATCAGTGAGGTGCTCAGCGAGTCGGCGCCGGACACCCTGGCCACCGACTGCCGCTATCGCCATCCGGACGGCAGCTGGCACTGGCTGCGCATCCGCGGGGTGCTGGTGCCTGCGGAAGATGGCAGCTCGGACCGCATCGTTGGCTCCGTCATCGATATCTCCCGTAGGAAAAATGCCGAGACTGCCCTGGATGAGGAACGTCACCGGCTGCACGAGCTTATAGAGAACATTCCGGTCAACGTTTACTACAAGGACACGGATTCCAAATTTGTGTTGGCCAACAGCTCGACGGCGAAAAAGCTAGGTGCGGAATCGGTGCAGGATCTGATTGGCAAATCCGACCACGATTTCTTCGATGCCCGCCACGCGGATGTGGCGCGGGCGAATGAGCTGGAGATCATGGAGACTCAGAAGCCGCAGATCAAGGTGATCCAGTGTGAAACCTGGGAAGATCGGGAAAACACTTGGGCGGAAACTTCCAAGCTGCCGTGGCTGGATCGTAAGGGCAACCTGCGCGGCACCTTCGGCGTGACCAGTGACATCACCGATCTGGTGCGCTCGCAGCGCATGCTCACCAGCCTGGCGGAGGAGCTGCAATCTCGCTACACCGCGGTGGAGGAGGAGCTGCACCTGGCACGCGAGATCCAGCAGGCACTCTTGCCGCAAAGCTTGGAAGGCCTGACCCTGTGTGATTCCTCCCGCGAGGTGTCCTTCGGTTGCCGTTACGCTCCCGCCTCCGAGATGGCGGGGGATTTTTATGAGGTGATCCCTATTTCCCAACATTCCATCGGCTTTTTCATCGGTGATGTCATGGGCCACGGTGTCCGGGCCTCGCTGGTGGTCTCGATGCTGCGCGGACTGATGGAGAAGGAACGCGAGGCAGCGACCGATCCGGAATGGTTCCTCTACGGGATCAACGAAGGCCTGGTCTCCATCCTCGAGCGCGCCAACGTCACGCTCTTTGCCACGGCGATTTACTGCGTGGTGAATCTGAAGGAAGGCACGCTGCGCTACTCCTGCGCCGGCCACCCGACACCGATCACCGTGCGTCTGGGAAAGGCACAGCAGCTGAAACTGCAGGGCAAGGAAACGAACCCCGCACTGGGTTTGATCCCCGGCACGCCCTTCAAGGCGGAGAAGTTGTCGCTGGATGAGATCGATCGCTTGTTAGTCTTCACCGATGGGCTACACGAGGTGGAAAACGAACACGGCGAACCCTACGGCGTGGAGCGGATTATCGCCCAGCTGGAGGATCATGCGGACGAGGAGCTGTCGACCTGTCTCGACCGCATCATTGCTGAAGCCAAGGCATTTTCGAAGACCAATGAGTTCGATGACGACGTCTGCCTGCTGGCGATGGACGTCGGCTCGGGTCTCTAGCAGGTCAGCGATCAGGCGTCCACCGCGTGAGCACCATCTACCGCAGTCGTCGCGAAGATTTCCGGTTCAATACCGGTCTTCTCCTGATAGACCGAAGCCATCGTTGCGATGATCTGCTGGGCATCATCCTTGCGGGCCAGGGTGACTGTGGAGCCGCCGAAGCCACCGCCAGTCATGCGGCTGCCCAAGACCCCACCGGCCGGACCAATGTCCCAGGCGGCTTGCACCATGATATCGAGTTCCTCGCAGGAAACTTCGAAGTCGTCGCGCAGTGAGCGGTGGCTGGCGGCCATGAGTTCCCCCACGGTTTCGGTTTCGCCACGGGAGAGAGCGAGCGCCGCCTGCTGGGTTCGATCGATCTCGGTGACCACGTGCCGTGCCTTGCGAAACACTTGCTCGCTCATGGCCGATTGTTTTGCTAGCAGATCATCCATGGTGACCTCGCGCCATGAATCCTTGCCGAGCACGCTCAGGGCGATCTCGGTCTGCTTGCGTCGATTGGCATAGCTGCCGTCACTGAGCTCGTGGGCGACGCAGGTGTTGGCAATGATGACGGTGACGGAGTCGTCAGTAAATGGCACTGCCTGCGCCTCCTCGGAGCGACAATCGATCAGCACCATATGGTCTTTTTTTCCAAAGATGGAGGCAAACTGATCCATGATGCCGCAGGGCACACCGGCAAACTGATGTTCGGCGGCCTGACAGAGCAGACCTTTATTTTTCGGCTGAATTTGCAGTCCGGAGACGGACTCGATCATCGTGGCAGCGGCGACACCAAGTGCGGCGGAGCTGGAGAGTCCGGCGCCCAGGGGCACGTTGCTGTGCACCAGGGTGTCAAATCCGGGGATCGGCCAGATGTCTTTCTGGTAAAATCCGTAGAAGACGCCGCGGATGATGTTTGCCCAGCTGGGTGAGCCTATCTTGGGGCGCTCGTCCAGTGGGATGACGGCCGGCTGGTCAGGCAGCATCAGTGAGGTGAACAAGGCTTCGTCCGTGCCATTGGGGGAGGCCGCCATCATCACATGGCGATCGATCGCTAAAGGCAGGACAAATCCATCGCAGTAATCGATGTGCTCGCCAATCAGGTTGACGCGTGCGGGCGCCGCAACAAACCACAGTGGCTTGGTTCCGTATTGGTTTTCGTATTCAGTGATGAGAGCAGCTTTGAGCTCTTCGTAGCCTAGGGCGTTTTCTTGGTTCATGCGCAAAAGTGTGTGGCGGTATTGATAGCGAGTTCCTGTAAGGCATCCAGACCAAAGTGCCTGCATGCCACCGGTTCTCTCCAGCCTGAGAGCTCAGGAGTTTCCGTGTTGAAGTTTAAGATTTCCAAAGTATTATAGGCGCATGCACTCCCTCTATTCGTCTTTGTTGTTAGGTCTTGTTGGTGCCGCGATGGTGTTGACCTCCTGTGGTGGGAAAAAAGAACAGGCGGTGCAGGAGCTGGAAACCTCCGGCTATCAAGCGACCCCTGAAGATTTTCTCCGCGCGGCGGAAAATGGCGACGTCAAGGCGCTGCAATTATTTGTGGAGCACGAGATGGACCTGACAGCCACCGATGACAACGGCTGGACTGCCATGCACCTGGCAGCCCGGGCGAACCGGCAGGAATCGATCGCCTTCCTTCTGGACGCCGGCATGAAGGTGGATACCACCGGCCTCGATGGCGTCACCCCGCTGATGTTAGCTTGCCGCGAGGGCAATGCCAGCATGGCGCGCTACCTGCTCAAGCAAGGCGCCAAACCGGAACTGAAGGACGATAAGAAAAGGAGCGCTCTGATCCTGGCCGTGGACGGGGGGCATCGTTCCTGCGTCGAGGAGGTGGCTCCTTTTTCACGCAGTCAGCTGGACACCGCCCTGCTCTATGCGGCGTCGAAAGGAAAACACCAGGTGATCGATACCCTCACAGCTTACGGCGCATCCGTCTACGTGCGCCACACCGGCGGTATGACCCCACTGATGCTCGCCGCACAGCATGGTCATCGCAAAACCGTGCAGGCCCTGCTGGAAAGTGGCTCGAACCGCTTTGCCGTGAACGAGCACGGCTGGACCGCTGCCCAGGTCGCCGCCGCTTCCGGAAAAGATCAATTGGCGAGCGAGCTCAGCGGCGAGCCGGATGCCTACGAACTGGCACTCGATGAACCCAGCGATGAGGAAGGAGTCGAGTGGGCGGATCCGGCAAGCATCGAGACGGATTCTCTCCCCGCCCCCGCGGAGACCGGCACCACGACCGAGGTCGCTCGGCAAGACCCCGCAGCGCCGCAGGAAACGGAGACCGTTGCCGAAGCTGAGGCCACTCCCGCGCCGCCTACCAATACCGGCCAGTCCCTTGCCAACGACACCCCTGCAGCAGCTACCCATCAGTCAACTGTGGCAGCAACCCGCCGCCCCAGAACTCAGGAAAAGCATCTGCCATTCATTGCCGGCAAGAAAATCGCCACCCGGGCGGAGACCCCCGCGGCCGTGGCGGAGGATTTGAAAATGGTGGACTACCAGCAGAAGCCGCTGCCATTGATGGTGGAGAATACCAGTGCTGCAGCAGGTGGAAGCGGTAGCAAGGCGCAGCTGCGCAAACTCTACGGAAGCCAGGAGAAGGTCGAGGTAAGCGAGGGCGAGATGATTCCCGACACCCGCTTCAAGATCGTCAGCATCCGCCGCATGCTCAACCACTCGAAGATCACCGATGGCCAACCGGCCGATGTCTCCGTGGTTGAAATCGAAGATGTGAAAACCGGCCAACGACGGAGCATGACCGCCAAGATTCCCGCCACCGCAGCCGAGCCATGGGCGGTGCTGCGTAGCCAGAGTAGTGGCGAAACCTACGCCGCGCGCGCTGGCCAGAAATTCACCACCGCCAGTGGTCGCCAATTCACCATCACCGATGTCCGCCCGAATCAGCTCATCATTACCGCCGATGACAGCGGCGAGGTGAGCACCATTCCGCTGGGAAGGTAAGTCGCTGATGGCCCGGGTCATGCGATGCGCCGGTCGGCCGTGGACTGCGAAAGTCGCGGAAAAGCAGGTCCGTGCGATGGCCTAACGGTGGCGGCCTAAAAATTACGAGATGCACGGCGAGCCATTTGACCTTAAGTTGGAAGGTCATGAATAAAAAACTAACAACCTGCATCGCATCCTTGTTCATCGGCCTGAGCGCACTCAGCCAGGCGGATGAGTTCACCCTTGTGGATGGGAACCTGAATGGCTTCGTGCACATCAGGGAGCACAACGAAGAGGGGAAACCCGACGACCTCTATATCTCCAGAAACCAAATCCGCACGGTCCGAGCTGTGGAATTGGAGCAGAAAACAGACAAGGCGTCAGCCGAGGTGAAAATCACCGTCGGAGACACCGGCACTCTCGTGCACATCTACTACTTCAGCGACTACGCCAAGGCCAAAGCCTTCGCCGAACGCGTGGTGGAAGGGAGTTAGAGCGTGAAGGATTTCACTCTGCCAAGCAACTTACTCTGACCACTCGGCGAGGCCGCGTTCCAGGGCGGCGCATTTTTTGACGCGTAGTTTTTCGCTGGCTTCGATGGTGGCGCGTTTGCCGGTGCCGCTCTGCAGATGAATTTCCACGGGGGTGTCTCCCGGGTGTTCCTGGAGGACTTTGCGGATGCTCATCAGATCGTTTTCGCTGTGGCGGGCAACCCAGAGGGTGACTTGCACCGCACCATTCTTGCCGCGCTTGCGAGCCTTCAGTTCCTTGATCTCTGAGCCGGTGAGGCGCAATGTCTCGGTGCGCTCGTCCACTTGGACGTTGGCCTTGAGGCGGATGACGTTGCCAGACATCAGTAAGCCGGCTTCGCGCGCAGGCATGTAGCTTTCCGACCAGCAAACGACCTCACAGTCACCGGTGAAGTCCTCGATGTAGAGCACGCCGAAGGGTTTGCCCTTGCGGGTGACCTTGTGCTCGACGTGGCGGATCATGCCGGCGAAGGGGTAGCGCGCGCGCTTGTCCTTGGTGTCGAGTTCATCTAACAATCCGATCTTTTCAAATCGATCGGAGTCGATCACATCGCGATATTTATCGAGCGGGTGCCCACTGGTGTAGCAGCCTAACAACTCCTTTTCATTGGCCAGTCTTTCATCCTTGGACCACTCGTCAATTTCCGGCGTATCGCCACCTTGCTGTTCCTGCGCAGGGGCGGCGCCGGCGAAGTCCATGGTGTCGAAAAGCGAGACCTGCCCCTGGGCGCGGTCGCGCTGGGCGGAGCTGGCGGAGGCCACCACTTGTTCGATGCGGTGGAACATGGCGGCGCGGGACTCACCGGTCCAGTCGAGTGCTCCGGCTTTCACCAAGTTCTCGAGGATACGTTTGTTGACGCTCTTGGAATCGAGTCGATTGGAAAAGTCGTCCAAGCTGGAGAACTCCCCATTCTTTTCGCGTTCGGCGATGGCGGTGCGCATGGCACCCTCACCGACGTTTTTGATCGCGGCAAGGCCGTAGCGGATGGCCATCTTTCCGGACGGGATTTTTTCCGGAGCGAACTTCAGCTGGGACTTGTTGATGTTCGGTGGCAGCACCTCGATGTCCATGCGGTGGCACTCGTTGATGAAGATGCCAATCTTGTCGGTATTATTTAGCTCGTTAGAGAGCAGTCCGGACATGAACTCGACGGGGAAATTTGCCTTCAGGTAGGCGGTCCAATAGGAAATGTGACCGTAGCAGGCAGAGTGGGATTTGTTAAAACCGTAGCCGGCAAACATCTCGATCTTATCGAACAGCTTGTTCGCCAGAGACTCCTCGATGTTGTTGGTCTCCTTACAGCCGTTCACGAAGTTAACCCGCTCCTTCGCCATCTTGGAGGGGTCCTTCTTACCCATCGCACGGCGCAGAAGGTCGGCGCCGCCGAGTGAGTAGCCGGCGAGCATCTTGGCCGCATTCTGCACCTGCTCCTGGTAGATCATTACGCCGTAGGTATCACCGCAGATGGTTTCTAACATCGGGTGCTCATACTGCACCTTGGTAATGCCTTTTTTCACCTCGATCATCTGATCGATGAACTGCATCGCCCCCGGACGATAGAGGGCGAGAAGGTCAATGATGTCCTCGATTTTCTCGATGCCGTATTTCTTACAGGTCTCGACCATACCGCCGGATTCCAGCTGGAATACCCCCATGGTCTCACCCCGGTTGAGTAGGGCGAGCGCGGGGCCGTCCTCGAGCGAGACGTTGTTGATATCGAAATCCGGAGTGTGCTTGCGGATGTGGTTCACCGCGTCCTGGATGACGGTCATGTTTTTCAGACCGAGGAAATCCATTTTCAACAATCCCAGCTCGGTGATCGCACCCATGTCGCACTGGGTGACCACCTCACCTTCATTACCACGGGTCAGCGCGCAGTGTTCATCGAGCGCGCGGTCACCGATCACCACCCCGGCGGCGTGCACCCCGGTGTTGCGGTTCAGGCCTTCGAGCTTGATGGCGTAGTTCCAGAGTTCTTGCCAGGTTCCGCTGTTCTGAATGATGTCGCGAAGTTCTTCTTTTTCATCGTATTCCTTCTGCAGCTTCACCCCTGGTTTTGCCTCGATCATTTTCGCCAGCATGTCGGCATCGCCGTAGCTAATGCCCATCACGCGGGAAACATCGCGAATCACCGACTTCGCGCCGAGCGTTCCGTAAGTGATGATGTGAGAGACCGATCGCTCACCGTATTTTTGTCGCACGTATTCGATGACCTCTACCCGGCGGGTCTGGCAGAAATCGATATCCACATCGGGCGGGGAAACACGCTCTGGGTTGAGGAATCGTTCGAATAGCAGGCCGAAACGCATCGGGCAGATGTCGGTGATGCCCATGGTGTAAGCCACCAGCGAGCCGGCGGCGGATCCACGGCCGGGACCCACGGGAATGTCGTTATCGCGGCCCCACTGAATGAAGTCGGCGGTGATCAGGAAGTAGGAGGCGAAGCCCAGCTCGTTGATGGTGCCGATCTCGTAATCGAGTCGCTCATCCAGCACCTTCTGCATTTCCTCCGGAGTAATATTCTGGATCTTGGCAACCTCTTCGAGCTTGCCGTTGGCGTAGCGCTTTTCCAGTCCTTCAAAACAAACTTTGCGGAAATACTCCTCACGCGGTGAGCCATCGGGCGACTCGAACTGCGGGTATTTCTCCGAGCTGGTGGGGTCCAGCACGAGCTCGACGTTGCACTTGTTCGCGATCTCCAGGGTGTTGTCGCAGGCGCCGGGGAAATCGGCGTAGAGGGTGCGCATTTCCTCGGGTGTCTTGAAGTAGTGGTCGACCGGATAGCTCTTCCGATTCTCGTCTAACAGGAGCCGTCCCTGGCCGATGCAGATCAGCACGTCCTGGGCTTCGGCGTCGTCCTTGTGCAGGAAGTGGACATCGTTGGTGGCCACCATCTTCAGCCCGAGCTCTTCGGAAAAGGCTTTCAGCTGGGTGTTGATGCTTTGCTGGATCTCCAGACCTTGATCGTTTAGCTCGAGGTAAAAGTCATCGGCTCCAAAGATATCGCGCAGGGTGATGATTTCCTGGCGGGCGGATTCGATGTCGTTTTTGTGCAGCCACTCGTTGACGCTGCCGTTGATGCAGCCGGAGAGGCAGATCAGGCCTTCGGCAAACTTGGCGAGGTGCTCGCGGTCGACCCGTGGCTCGCCGAGGTAGTCGCCTTCGAGGTGGCCCACTGACACCAGCTTCACCAGGTTCTTCCAGCCGGTTTCATTCTTGGCCAGCAGGGTGAGGTGGGTGGAGTCCTTACGGCCCGGCACTTCCTTTTTATCGTGAAGGCTGGCCGGGGCCACGTAGACCTCGCAGCCAAGGATGGGTTTGATGCCGGCACCGGTGGCATTTTGGTAGAATTCGATCGCGGCGTAGAGGTTGCCGTGGTCCGTCATGGCCACCGCGGGCATGTTCAGCTCCTTGGCACGGGCGACAAGCTCTTTAGTGCGAACGGTGGAGTCGAGAGTGGAATACTCGGTGTGGACGTGAAGATGGACAAAGGAATCGGACATGGCGCAGCGACACCTTAGAACGCATCCGCAGCTTGGCAATGCTATGCGTATAGCGGTAAGAAATTTCTTCATCGCTGAGTAATTAAGTCTGCCGGATGATCTACCCTGCTTGGTTGACATCGCTTGCCGGGCTGCTAGAATTCTACGGCCAGCCCACAAACACTGGAACTATGCAGACTCCCCCGATGATTACCTTTCACTGCCCGAGCTGTGGCATGAAACTCCAAGTGCCTGAGCAAATGGCAGGCGTCACGGGGCCATGTCCGCAGTGCTCGGCCACCATCACAGCGCCCCAGCCAGATCCAAAGCCTGCGCCTCAAGCAGCGCCGAATCCTGCGCCTCAGCCGACGGCGCCAATTCAGTCGCAGCAGCCCAGCCAGCCTGTGCCTCATCCTCAGTCACCGCCTCAGTCCCAGCCAACGGCGCCGCTCCATTCACAGCAGATGCAGCAGCCACCGCTTGCGCAGTCGGCCGAGGTTCCTGTGCAGCCTGCGATGACTTCGCAGCCACAAGTCTCTCACCAACAGCCGCCACAACAGCAGGCTCCCGCGCAGCCGAGTCAGGCCCCACAGCCAACTCAGCAGCAAGCACAAGCTCCCATCCAACAGGAAGTAGCACCCGCTCCTTTAACATCAGCGCAAGCCACCCAGCCAGCCGTGAAGAATGAGCCGGAACCCGCTCAAACTGCTGCGCCCATGGTCAAAGAGAGCAATCGCTCATCGGATGCTCCCGTACGCCGAGGCCGCTGGATGCGCGTCGTCTTCCCACTGGTCTTCCTACTTCTTGCCGTGCTTCTGATCCTGGCGGTATTGAATGCGGCAGGGGTATTGAATTTATGGAATCTCGATGAGCTGAAATCCAAAGTTTCCGGCACGCCGTCGATGGGAAATCAACCTCCCGCCGCGGCTCCAGCAAGTGTTCAACCTAAGGTCGACCCTGATCCTGCCTCGCCTCCAGCCGAGACCAAGGAACCCGCCGGCACGCCGAACACGCCATCGCCAACTCCTGAGGAACCAAGCATCGAGGCTCCCGCGGATGTGGCACCAGCCAAGCCGACTCCGGTCGAGCACCCGAAGACTATGCAGTCGCCTCCCGGCCAGAACCGTTCTGAATCCTCGGAGGGTGAGTTTCCTGATCTCATGCCGCCATCGCCTGCCAGCTCGACTCCCGCACCTCCGGATGCAGTGACCGAGACCAGCGCGGAACCAGCGCCTACTACCGACCTCAAGAGCCCGCCACAAGCGGGTTCTTTGGTGAAAGATCAGCGCTTTCTGGCCAATGAAGTGCTGGATCAATTCCTCAATGCGAGCACTCTCGAAGAGCGCTTGAAGGTGATGACCCAAAGCCGATACACGCCCGAGCAGCTGGCCAATAGTGCGCTGGCGGGGAAATTGAAGCCGATAAAATCCAACTACTTCGCCGATATGATCCCGCGCTTGGAGGACGAGATGCGGCAGTATCGCTATTACGTGACGTTTGAAGATGAGGAAGAGCTTCGCTCACGGCAGCGCCTGGTGTTGCAGGTCGTCGAGCGCCCCGGCATCCATCCTCCAAGAGTGAATGGTGATGCCTTTCTCGAGCATTATGAAAAACGGCTCAAGAGCTTCGGTCTGAACCCGACGAAGAAAACCACCACTTTCCACTGCGTCGCGGAGGCCCGGACGGCCGATCTGGCGAAAAACCTGCCAGAGGATTTAAAAGATGGAATGATCCGATTCGTGATCAAAGACCATCCGCGCAGCCAAGCGGCTTTTGATGCCTTTCTCAGTAAAAACTCGCCCATGATGGACCGCATCGGGCCGCGCGCCGATTTCCCTTATGTAGAGGCACGCTACTGCATCATGTCGTTTCGCTGGAATACCAGTCGCCCGGACCAGCCGTTCATCGAGCTGATCGATATCGCGGCCATGGGCTGGGAGAAGTAACTGTTTGCGCAGCGATGAGGTTACCATCTTTCGGAGCACAGCGCTACGGCGCTACGCTCTCTTGCCGGCTTCTCGATCTTTTCTAAAGCCCAGCCTGCCAAACTACTTGGCACGGCGCACACAGACAAATGCCTGCTGCCGCTGGTAGCGTTTGATCTTGGCATCCGTGGTGAGTTTAATCAAACCAAAGGCTGGGCTGCTGACACCGCTTGGAGTGACGATGAGTTCATACTCCTTGCCCTCCTTGACGGTTTTCAAGGTGTAGGGGAAGCTCTCGTTTGTGCCGCTGTGATTGGCGATATGGATCGGCTGATCATGGTTCACCTTGATACTGATCACCTTTGCTTCCTTGCTACCATTTTGGTCCCAGAACAGTGTCTTCGGACTGATTTCAAAGAGCACTGGAATGTGGATCTTGACGGTGAGAATGATGGATGGTTTTTCCGGGCTGTCGTCCTTGGTCCAGAGCATCACGGTCTTTTCCTGAACACCGGAAAAGCTACCGAGTTCGAAGTCGATCAAGATCAGCCCTTTGTCGCCGGGCTGATAGGTCATTTTCCCATCCTTGATGCGGGCGTTGAGGCAGGAGCAGGCAGAATCCCAGCGGGCGATGGTAACGGCTTCCTGGCTCTTGTTCTCGAACTTGAACGGCACCGTGGTGGTCAGAGCATCGGCCTTCACCTTGATTTCAGTGCTTTGCTGATCGAAGCTGAGGCCACTTTTGGCTTGGCTGCTGAGACTGGCAAGAAGTAGGAAACAGCAGGGCAGAAAACGGCGGAAAAGGTGGTCCATGATGGTGTGTTATTGGCGATTCAGTGAGATGAGTTCCACAGCGATGATCAGCCGGCCTTCGCGCCACTTCGGTCCGAGGATATAGAGTGGACGTTTCGGGTGCAGCACCGGATCGCTTTTCATCACCTTACGGCGATGTTGCCAAAGTTCAAGGTCGAGCCGTAGGCTGGTCTTTTGGGTCACCCCACGCGACTCAAAGCTAAGCATGATCTCCTCCGATGGCTTGAGTGGTGATACCCAGTTCTCGTAACTCCGCAGCACCGGTTGGCTATCGCTTCCCAACTGGCGGTAGTGACTGAATTGAAACTTCTCGATCTTGCCGAGTTTATCACTGATGGCTTTCGGCACCGGGGTGGCATTTCGTCCCAAATTTTCTACCGAGCCGTTGGTGCCGTAGTAGACGGTGGCCTGGATCTTACCGATCTTTTCCTTACCGGCGTCATTTTTTGAGTCCTTGGCGGCGGCCATGCCGGATCCCAGCCCCAGAAGAACGGGGAGAAGGAGAAACAGGAGATAGGTCTTGGCGAACATGGTGGTGCGGGGAGAGGTCGCGGTGAATAGCGTCGTGCTTAGTAGTAGTTCTCGGTATTGACCATGACTCTGTTCGGGTCCTGGATCGGTCCGCCTGCCATGTTCATGTCATCCGGCACATCCTCGAGTCCCTCGAGCACGATGACGGTGGTTTGCTGATCTCCGGCGACGAAAATGTTCGATTCCACGCTGCTGTCCGGAGTGTAGACGGTGGATGGGGCCGGTGTGTTGGTGCTGGCCATTCCTGCATCGGTGGCCGGGCTGCTGACCTGGGTGCCGAGGTAGAAACAAGCAGCCATGGCACCTGCAGCCAGTGGGGCGGCAAGCCATTTCCAAATACCGGCACCACCACGTGTGGGGGCTGGGGTGGTGGCTTCGGCCGGGCGTTCGGCTTCGATGGCGTGGAGGATGCGTTCGTTGAAAAAGTCCGGATAAGGAGGCTCCACGCTGGCGGGGATGTTCTCTTGAATGCTGCGGCTCATGGCCTGCACGGCATCGCGCTCGGCGAGCAGTTCCGGGTGCTCCTTAGCATAAGCTTCCATCTTCTGGAGCTCGTCGCCGTGCAGCTCACCGTCCATCCAGAGGGTGAGTGTGGTTTCATCAGGTGCTTTGTTCATGGCTTGTGTGTGGTTGGAAAGTGGGGGGAGTTTAACGGGTGGTGAGGATGGCTTGGAGCTTTTTCCGAGCGTAGTGCAAGCGACTCATCACGGTGCCGAGCGAGTTGTTGGTGATGTCGGCGATTTCTTTGTAGTCGAGCCCCTGGACCTCGCGCAGGACGATGACTTCGCGGTGTTGATCGGAGAGCTTGGCGATGGCGGCTTCCAGTTGGCTGCGAAGTTCGCCACGTTGCATGGCCTCGTCAGGGCGGGCATCGTGGTGAGGTGTGGTGGCCGCGCCGGGGTCGATTTTTCCTGCGTCGAAGATCTCATCGTTGAGCTCTCCGTCGCCTTGGATCTTGCGCTTGCGCAGCCAGTCGTAAACGACGTTGTGGCTGATGCGGAACAGCCAGGTGGAAAAGCGGGCCTTGCCCTCGAATTTGGGCAGTGCACGCCATGCCTTGATGAAGGCCTCTTGCGCGAGGTCCCAGGCATCGGCATCATTTTTGACCATATTCAGGATCATGGCGTAGATTTTTCCTCGGTGTTTACTGACGAGTTGATCGAAGGCGCGGGTATCGCCTGACTGGGCCTTACGGACCAGTTCGGCATCCTCCGCAGCGTCCATCGCGGCATTGGTTTCGGGGGTTGTGTTGCTTGGTCTTTCTTGTTGTTGGTTGTGGGTTATGGCTTCAGACCCGCCTCCCGACGCCACGTCACTGTTGCCACCGCTGGCCGGTAGCGGGCCGGATGCGGAGTCAGGCGGAACGGGTCCATTCAGCCGGTTGGACGTGAGGTGGCGAAATATATTCATATGAAATGACCAATATTTGAATGAGTTGCAGAATGAGGCGGAGAAGTCCGGTTGACAAGGCGGGGTTTTAGCAAAAAAAAAGCAGCAAAAAGCCCCGCAGGAGTGTCTCCGGCGGGGCTTTGACGGATGAGTTGATCTCTTATCCAGCGATTTCGATGGCGTGGAACGCCTGCCAGTCGTCGAGGTTGTTCAGGTTGATGGCATCGAGGATGCTGCCATCGTCTTCCATGCCACAGGCGGCAAGGATTTCGGCGCGGGTTTCGTCTTTGTGGATATAGCCGGTAATGCTGTCGTTCAGCTCACTGACGGCTGCGGCATTGAGCGAACCTCCTTTTTGCTCGAGAATCCACGCTTCCAGCTGGGGGTAGGTGGGTTTGCCGTCCATGAAGCTGATGAAGGCGTCGCGGTCGATTCCGAGGCCGTCGAGCACCATCTGATCGTAACCTTGGCCGGTGCCAGGGTAGTCAGGGTGGATTTTTCCGACCTTGGCCAGCGAGGCCTTCTGCCAGAGACGTGGCAGGTGAAGCACGCCGAGTGGGCCGGCGGTGCCGGAGCTGATGAGTGGGACAATTTGGGACATAATGTGGTATTCGTTGTTCTGGTTTTGAAATACGCCACCGTCAGGGCGGCGAGCGAGATTGAGTTTTAGGATGCGTGGCCTAGCTCCGCCCTTTGAAGGTCAGTTCGGAGACGGCGGACTTGTCGAGCTGGCCTTTGCCGACTTCGATGAGTTTATCGTATTGCGCCTTGGTGGCGTTGTTGAGTGGCAGATTGAGGCCGGCTTGCTGGGCGAGGTCCTGGGCGATGCCGCTGTCTTTGGATGCGTGTTCCGCCATGAACCAGGCTTCGTGATCGCGGTCGATCATGTCCTCGGCGTCGGTTTCCAGCACACGGCTGTTGGCGCCGGTGTTGGCGAAGACTTCGCAGATCATTTTGAGGTCGAGTCCGAGTGCATCGGCGAGTCCCAGTCCTTCGGCGAGGGCGGCGGTGTTGATGTTCATCACCATGTTGACCAGGGCCTTGACTTGGGACGCTTTGCCAATTTCTCCAATGTACTTCAGCTTGACGCTCATCTGCTCGAGGATCGGTTGGGTTTTCTCGAACACGGCGCGGTCGCCGCCGATCATCAGGTAGAGCGTGCCGTCGCGGGCTTGGCTGATGCTGGATGCCATGCTGCCTTCGATGGCAGATGCGCCCGCGGCCTCGGCAGCCTGAGCGACCTCTTGCTGTAGGCCCGGTGAGAGGGTGGCGCAGTTGATGAAGATCTTGCCTTCGGCTTCGGTGAGTAAGTTGTCGCCCTCGCCCATGAAAATCTGGCGCATGGCGGCATCATTGCTGACCACGGTGAAGATGATATCCGCGGCGGCGGTGACTTCGGCGAGCTTCGTGCAGTTTTTCGCACCGATCTCTTCGGCGAGCTCAGCCGCCTGGTCCGGGTTGACATCGTTGACGGCGGTGATCTGGTAGCCGCAGTCGTTCAGTCGGCGGGCCATGTTCGCGCCCATGCGCCCGACGCCGACAAAGGCTATTCTTGATTGGTTCTCTGTGTTACTGCTCATAATGGTGAGTGATGTGCTGGGTGTTACTTGCCGCGACGTTCGATGTGATTCTGGAATTTTCCAAGTGATATCTTGCGAATTTTGGGTCGGGGGTTCTGCAGCCGATGAGGGGGGCGGCGTGCGGGCGGAAAAAAATCGGGAATGGTGAGTTTTTCTTTTCGCATTTCCCCCAGTGGCGTCTAGGGTGATCTCAGCGATGCAATGCGACTACTGTGATAGCAAGGCCACTGTCTTTTTTACTCAAATTATCGACGGACATTCGAAGAAATCTTGTTTGTGTGAGAAGTGTGCCATCGAAAATGGTGTGACCGATCCGTCGGGCTTCCTGCTGGGTGACATGGACCCGAACAAGCTGTCCGCGAAGGCGGCGTCTGCGGCCGAGGCTTCGGATGTGGGCAAGCTCTCTCTCGGCGGTCCGATGGGAGCTGCTGGACGCCAGCTGGGCACCGGCACCTGTCCGGGCTGCGGATTTGCCTTTGACGATCTGAAGAAGACCGGTCGGCTCGGCTGCAGTCAGTGTTACCAATTTTTCCGCGAGGAGATTAAACACAACCTCGGCGGCATGCACAAAGACACCTGTCACGTCGGTCGAGTGCCGGCGGGCATGATGGAGGCCTTCCAAAACAAGCAGAAGATCGATCAGCTGCAGCAGGAAATGAATGGCGCCATCGCCAATGAAGATTACGAGAAGGCTGCCGCCCTGCGCGATCAGCTGCAGAAGCTCAGCGATGAGAATGCCGCCAGCTCCGAGCAATAAGCAACGCCACTCAAACCACGCATTCTAGCCATGATGAGATTTTCCACATTATTGAAGCACCCGGCCGATTGGATGACCGGTGCGGACTCGGACAGCGCCGTGGTGCTGACCAGTCGCATCCGCCTGGCGCGCAACGTCAGCGACACACCTTTCCCCGGTTGGGCACGCAAGCAAGAGCGCATCGAAATCCTCTCGGACCTGCGCGCCGCCATCGAAGAATTGCCCGAGATGAAGGCCGCATTTTCCCACCAGCTCAGCGAGTTGAGCTCGGTGCAAAAGCAGGTGTTGGTAGAGCGCCACCTGATCAGCCGGGAACAAGCCGCCCGCAGCGAAGGAAGTGCCGCGGTGGTGAACCGCACCCAGACGCTGAGTGTGATGATCAACGAGGAGGATCACCTCCGCTTGCAATCGATCCGCTCCGGCCTGCATCTTCAGGAAGCCTACGAATTGATCACCAAGGTGGACGAGCAGCTGGAGAAAAAGCTGACCTACGCCTTCGATCAGGAGCTCGGATACCTCACCGCCTGCCCCACCAATGTCGGCACCGGCCTGCGCGCCTCCGCCATGCTGCATCTGCCCGGTCTGGTCATCAGCGATCACATCGGCCAGGTGATCCAGGCCGTTGGAAAACTCGGCCTCGCCGTGCGCGGGATCTTTGGCGAGGGCACGGAGTCGCTCGGGCATTTGTTCCAGATTTCCAATCAGTCGACCCTCGGCGAAAGCGAGCAGGACATCATCAGTCGACTCGAACGCGTCATTCGCAAAGTGCGCGATCACGAACGCAACGCCCGACTTAAATTAGTGGAGGATGACCCACAAATGATCGCCGATAAGATTGCCCGGGCATACGGATTGCTACGCTATGCTTATGTGATCGATTCCAAGGAAGCACTGACCCACCTGTCCCTGGTGCGCCTGGGTGCGGATATGGGATGTTTCCCGAAGGAGACATTGCAGCTCTGCGACTCGCTGCTGATGGATATCGAACCTGCGCATTTACAACACCACGCAAAAAGAAAGCTGAGCCCGGAGGAAAGAGACACCCTGCGCGCTGAAATCATACGTAGCAGGTTGCAATCCCTCCCAACACCTGTTATCAGTTTTATTAATCATACAAACCCAGAAGACACGCCCCCGGCGTAACCAGCAAATATCATGAATAATTTCACTCCAAGAGCCCAACAGGTCTTGACGCTATCGCGGAAAGAGGCCGACCGCTTTAACCACAATTACGTGGGCACCGAACACATCTTGTTAGGGCTCATCAAGCTGGGACAGGGCGTCGCGGTTTCCGTGTTGCAGAACATGGGGCTTGATCTCGAGACCGTGAGGATCGAGGTCGAAAAGCAGGTCGGTTCCGGACCTGAGCAAAAGATCAGTGGCAATATCCCTTACACCCCACGGGTGAAAAAGGTGCTCGCGCTTTCGAACAAGGAAGCCCAGCAGCTAGACCACTCCTACGTCGGCACCGAGCACTTGTTGTTAGGACTGCTGCGCGAAGGTGAAGGTGTGGCCGCCCGGGTGCTCAGCAGCCTGAACGTCGATATCAATCAAACCCGCCAAGAAATCCTCGCCGAGATCGATCCGAACTTTAATCCCGAAGACATGGAGGACGAGTTCGATGAGTTCGACGACGATGGCGATGACACTGAAGACAGCACCGATGCCGAGGGCAAAACCAAGACACCTGCGCTGAAAGCCTTCGGTCGTGACCTCACCAAGCTTGCCGATAAGGACAAGCTCGATCCGGTGATCGGTCGCGAGTCCGAAATCGAGCGCGTCATCCAGATCCTCTGCCGCCGCACCAAGAACAACCCGGTGCTGATCGGTGAAGCCGGCGTGGGTAAAACCGCCATCATCGAAGGGCTCGCCCAAGAGATTTCCAGTGGCAACGTGCCTGAGCTCCTGCGCGACAAACGCGTGGTCACTCTCGACCTCGCCCTGATGGTCGCCGGCACCAAATACCGTGGCCAATTTGAAGAACGCATCAAGGCCGTGATGGATGAAATCCGCAAAGCCGGTAACGTCATCCTGTTCATCGACGAGCTGCACACCATCGTGGGTGCCGGATCCGCCGAGGGCGCCATGGATGCTTCTAACATCATCAAGCCGGCACTGAGCCGAGCCGAGCTGCAGTGCGTCGGTGCCACCACCATGAACGAGTATCGCAAGTTCATCGAAAAAGACTCCGCCCTCGAGCGCCGCTTCCAGAAAGTGAAGGTCGAGGAGCCCTCCGAAGAGGATGCCGTTGCGATCTTGCAAGGCCTGCGCAGCAAGTATGAAGATCACCACAAGGCACGCTACACCGAGGAAGCCCTCGCCGCATCGGTGAAGCTTTCCTCGCGCTACCTCTCCGATCGCTACCTGCCGGACAAGGCCATCGACGTCATCGATGAAGCTGGCTCCCGCGCCCGCATCGGTCAGATGACCCGCCCCCCGAAGGTCAAGGACCTCGAGGCCGAGATCGTCAAGATCCAGGAGGAAAAGGTTGCTGCCATCAACGATCAGAACTTCGAGGAAGCCGCGTCAATGCGCGATGCCGAGAAGAATGCCAAGAAGGAGCTGGAAGACCTGGTGTCATCCTGGAAAGCCGAAAGTGAGGAAACCATCGTCGAAGTCGGCGAGGACGAAATCATGTCGGTCATTTCTAAATGGACCGGTGTGCCACTCCAGCGCATGGAGCAGAAGGAAGCCGACAAGCTTCTGAAAATGGAGGAGAAACTCAAGGAGGCCGTGATTGGTCAGGACACCGCTGTGGTGACCATTTCCAAAGCCCTCCGCCGCTCCCGCGCCGACCTCAAGGACCCGCGTCGCCCGATCGGTTCGTTCCTCTTCCTCGGACCTACCGGTGTTGGTAAAACCTACCTCGCTCGCAACCTTGCCGATTTCATGTTCGGCGATCCTGACAGCCTGATCCAGATCGACATGTCGGAGTACATGGAGAAATTCTCCACCTCGCGCTTGATCGGTTCGCCTCCCGGCTACGTCGGTTACGAAGAAGGTGGCCAGCTTTCCGAAGCGGTTCGCCGTCGTCCCTATTCCGTGGTTCTTTTCGATGAGATTGAAAAAGCTCACCCAGACGTCATGAACCTGCTCCTGCAGATTCTGGAAGAGGGCATGGTGACGGACTCGTTTGGTCGCAAGATCGACTTCCGCAACACCATTATCATCCTCACCTCCAACGTCGGTGCCTCCAGCATCAAACGTCAGACCTCCCTTGGTTTCGGCGCCATGCAGGAAGATGAAAACGACTTCGAAGGCATGAAAGAGAAGATCCTGGAAGAGGCCAAAAGGCACTTCAAGCCAGAGTTCCTCAACCGTCTTGACGACACCGTGGTGTTCCACATGCTGGAGAAGAAAGCGCTCAACGTCATCGTCGATCTCGAGTGCTCCAAACTCTTCGATCGCCTGCAGGACAAAGGCATCAGCCTGACTCTCGACAAAGGTGCCCGCGAGCTGCTCATGGACAAGGGATACGATCCCAACTACGGGGCACGCCCCATGCGCCGTGCGGTGGAACGTTACCTCGAAGATCCGCTCGCCGAAGCCCTGCTTCGCGCCGACATCAAAGAGGGCGACACCGTCAAGGTCACCCGCGTGAAGGACAGCGAAGAGCTGGTCTTTAAGCCGGTCACACCAAAAGGCAAAGGCAAGGCCAAGGCATAAAGCGCCCAACCCAAGCATCAATCACCCAGCCGCCCGCAGATCCCTGCGGGCGGCTTTTTTATGGAGTGCGGAGATGCAATCACCGCTTTCCATATTCCAAAAAGCTTCACCCCAAGGTCAAGTAGACATTACTCCAAAACCCCACCCCGCATGGGTCCATCGTAAGACCATCTCCAGCCGTCTGAACGAAACCACCACCCACGAGTATCCAAAGCGGTGATTGCATCCCCGCACTCCGAAAAAATAACGCTCTGACTATCAGTGACTTTGCTGATTGAGTTCCTCGGGCATTTGTGTGCATGTTAGTGAGTCCGAACCGTCGATAGCACGGTTAGGACCATTTATCTAAACCCCACAACAACCACCCACTAAGTCCATGGACCTCAATGAAGAAACCCAAAAATTAGGCGGTAACGCTCTGTTCCGCTACGCCCTCGTCCTGCTCGGCCTGCTGCTATTTTTACTGAGTCAGGGGATCCTGACTTGGAAGAGCACCTCCGCGCGCGACGCCTCTGGAAAAGTCGAAGCCGTGCAGTTTGAAATCGCTATGCTCGAGAAAGACATCGAGGAATCTGAGAGCTCGGATGACAAAAAGAAGATGCGCGAGGAGATCGACGACCTGCGCAAAGACGATCTGAAAAAGGCACGCATGGAAGCTGCCGAGGAAAGTGTTGATGCGAAAACTGGCATCTGGTTCTGGAGCATGGCCCGCTTGAAGGCCGTCGGGATCATGTGCCTTGGCTTCCTCGTCATCGCCGCCGTGGGTAGCAGTCACGAGAAAATTGGAGCGCTGGTTGCCTTTGCTCTGTTAGTGACCAAGCTGTAAGTCAGCTCACTCCCTCAGCGGAAACACGCCGGCCCTGTTTTTGCAGTGGCCGGTGTTCGGTTAGGCGCGGTTTGCCTGGCGGAATTCGGTGGGAGTGACACCTGCTTCGCGCTTGAAGAAGACCACAAAGGCGCGTCGATCCATGAAGCCGACCAATGGCGCAAGCTGGGCCATCGGCAGGTCGGTGGTCAGCAGAAGTTCCCGTGCCCAATCGAGCCGGACGCTGCGGATTTCCTGCGCCGGCGATTGTCCGGTGAGGGCGATGAAACGTTTTTCAAAGGTGCTGCGGGAGACATTGATCTCGCTGACCAACATATCCACGGTGATTCCTTCGCGGGCGCGCTCGCGGATGATGCTGCGCGCACGGAGGATTTCGAGGTCGCCCTTACTTTGGCCGAGTGTGGAACCTCGCACGCGGACGCCGTGCACAGGCACCAGCTCGTGTTCGGTGTCCAGTGGCTCACCGGCCATGAGCTTTTCAAGCTTGGCAATCCCACGCGCCCCGATCTGGATGTCGCGGAGCACGATGCTGGAAAGTGGCGGGTCGCAGAGCTTGGCATCCACAGAATCAAAGCAGCCCAAAATGGCAACTTCCTGAGGGATCTGAACTTTTTTGCTGACCAGGTAATCGGTGACCAGACGACCGCGAAGGTCGTGCAGGGAGAAGATCGCCAGAGGCTCGGTGCGGTTCTCCACACAGTCTTCAAGAGTAGGGCAGATTTCTCCGAGGTTGGCAACATCGTGGCCGCCGAGACCGTCGGGCATCGTGGCGCGTGTTAGTTTGATGCCGCGGGCGTCGCAGACGGGTTGCATCAGATCGGTCATGCTTGGCACGATGGTGAAGCCTTCGGTATCGAGGCAGAGGATGTGCTTGAAGCCGAGGCTATCGAAGTGTTCCACGACGGTGGCCACCAGTGAGCGCATATCGGTTCCCACCGACGGGTATTTATTCTCAGGTGTGCCGGTCATGTTCACCACCGGGATATCGAGGTCCTCGAGCCAGTGGTTCGGTTTGGAATAACAGGTAATGATGCCGTCGGGTTTCCACTCATCGGTGAAGACATCTTCCTTGTCGATTTTGTAGATCGAAAATTTGCGGAATGCGCAGCGTTCGCGGACGCCGGGCGACGATAGAATACCGTCGATTAAACGAAATGGGCGTTCGTAATCGTCCTCTAAAATAATGGCTACATTCTTACGTGTTTCAATCACGCCACAGAGCTATCCTAAGTGCGATGCAAATGCAACCATTCAAGATGAGCGCTCTTGACCTGCCGGAATCTTCGCGGCACAAATGGCCATGATCAAATTCCTACACACCCGTATCCGTGTTTCCAATCCTGAGGAAAGCATCGCATTTTACGAGAAAGTCGGCTTCGAGCTCGGCGAACAAAAAACTTCACCGCAGGGGAACCAGCTGGCCTTCCTTCACCTGCCGGGCAACGAGCATTTCCTCGAGCTGACCTACTCACCGGACTATGAAGTAAATGTCCCTGAAGACCTGATGCACACCTGCGTGGGCGTTCCGGACATCATCGAATACTGTGAGAAACTGGAAAACGACGGCATCGAAATCTGGCCATCCGGCTGGAAGGAAAAATTCACCTCCGGCGAGCGCAAGATGGCCTTCATCGACGATCCGGACGGCTACGAAGTGGAAATCCTCGAGGTTTCCTAGTGCCTCTCTAACCCACCTCGACTTCTCCGTCATGAATCAGGCGGAGAAGGGCGGGGTTCTTCTCTAACATCGGGTCTTGCGCGAGCACCGTTTCGGCCAGCTCCCTCGCTTCGCGGATCAGTGCGGTATCGGCGAGGTAGTCGATGAATTTCAGGTTTGCCAAGCCTGACTGCTCAGTGCCGAGAACATCGCCCGGGCCACGCAGGCGCAGATCGGCTTCGGCAATTTTGAAGCCGTCCGAAGTGTCTGCCATGACTTGGAGTTTTTCCATGGCGTCGGCGGATTTGCCATCGGTCGCCAGCACGCAGTAGCTTTTGTGTTCGCCCCGGCCGATCCGGCCACGCAGCTGGTGCAGCTGGGCGAGACCAAAGCGCTCGGCATTGTAAATGATCATGGTGTTGGCATTGGGCACATCGACACCAACCTCGATCACCGTGGTGGCGACGAGAACATCGAGTTCACGATCGCGGAAGCGGGTCATCACCTCGTCTTTTTCTTCCGGTTTCAGCTTTCCGTGGAGCAGGCCGACCTTGAATTTGCTGAGGCGCTTCACCCACTTTTCATACTCCACCGTAGCCGCGGCGGCCTTGAGGGCATCGCTTTCCTCCACCAGCGGGTAAACGAGGTAGACCTGTCGCTCTTTTACCAGCTGCTCTTTGATGAACTTCGTGATGTCGGTGACCTTGGGCTTGGCGCGGACCGCTGTGATGATTTCCCCCCGACCCGCAGGGCGCTCGTCGAGGATGGAAACATCCAGGTCTCCGTAGATGGTGAGTGTCAGGGTGCGGGGGATCGGTGTGGCGGTCATCACTAACACATCGGGCATGACACCTTGCTGGATCAGCGAGCTGCGCTGACCGACGCCGAACTTGTGCTGCTCGTCGATGACAATCAGCCCAAGGTCAGCAAACTCGACCCCCTCGTAGAGCAGGGCGTGGGTGCCGATGATGATTTGCGGTTCTCCCTCCATCTCCATGTGGGCGTTTTCCTGTCGAGAGCCGGTGCGCAGCGAGATGCGCAGGTTCAGCGGGGCGAGCCACTTCTTGAAAGTGAGGTAGTGCTGCTCGGCAAGAATCTGGGTGGGGGCCATCAGGGCCGCCTGAACGCCGGACTCCACGGCTAACAGCATGGCGCACATGGCGACAAATGTTTTCCCCGATCCCACGTCGCCTTGGAGCAGCCGACTCATCGGATAGGGCGCGCGCATGTCGGCGAGGACTTCTTTGACGCTGCGTTTTTGTGCGCCTGTTAGGTCGAATGGTAGGCTGTGGTAAAATTCGGTGAGCAGCTTGGTCTTCTTCCCTAACACCCGCCCCTGGTGCTCGCGGACACGGGCGCGCTTCCACACCACACTGAGCTGCAGGGCGAAGAACTCTTCCAAGGCGAAGTAGCGCTTGGCGGCTTCTGCCTGTTCCAGTGAATCGGGGAAATGCGCCTCCCTCAGGGCCTCGTGGCGCGGGTAGCTGGGATCGACATCATAGATCGGCTTGAGGCTGGAAACATCGGTGGTTTCCAAGAGCTTGTAAATATGCTCGCGGAGCCGGCGCTGGGGGATACCACTGACACCCTTGTAGATCGGCACGATGCGTTCGAGGTGGATCGAGACCTCATCACTATCGCCAACAATTTCGAAGTCCGGGTGATCGATCACCATGCCGCCTTGATACTCTTTCGGTTTGCCGTAGAGGATCACCTCGTGGCCCTCGGCGAGGGCATTTTTCATCCACGGCATGTTGAACCAGCGGCAGGTGATTTTGTTCGAGTTGAGCGCATTGCTGCCGCCCTCGAAGACGACTGCTTGATAGAACTGCTTCCTGCCGCCGAAACGTTTCACCTGGGTATCCACCACAGTGCCGCGCAGGCAGAGTGCGGTGCCTCCTGCTTGTGCCGGAAAGGAATCGAAGACGCGGCGGTCCTCGTAGCGCTTCGGTAAGCGGTCGAGCAACTCGCCGGTGGTGTTCACCCCGGCGCTGCCGTAGGCGAGCACATCCTTGGCGACAATGAAATCCACCGAGCTCAACGGCTCTTCGCAGCGATGCCCATTCATGACGGTTGCTAGTTTGGCTTAGTCTTCTTTCTGATGCGCGCGCACATCTTGGATCACAATTTGCAGGCTGGTGCGACCTCGGAAGACGTTGCGATTGATCGTGAATGCGATGTCCCACGGTTGCTCGGGAAGCTTACGCTGACCGGCGCTAAAGAACATCGCCGATTTCCAACACTCCTTCTGTTTCATCGATAGTCGGAGGTGATGGTTTTTCAGCTCCTGGGGAGGTTCCGTGAGCCAGACTTCACGGGTCATGAACAGGGGCTCCGGGTTGGCGGAGCCGAAGGGTTGCAGGAGTTCGTAGCTTTTGAGGAAATCGAGCGAGAGGGTAGGGAAGTCGATTTCGGCATCGATGTGCAGCCGTGGAAGGCGGTCTTCCTCGCTGACATGGGTGGTGACGAAGTCGGCGAATCCCTGCCGGAAGGCATCGATCTTGTCCTCGTGCACGCTGATGCCGGCGGCCATGGCGTGACCTCCACCTGCTTCTAACAGTTCACGATTGGCGTTGATCGCGTCCATCAGCGAGACGCCGCCAATGCTCCGCCCACTGCCTTTTCCGATCCCTTGGGCATCGATAGCGATGATGAAGGTGGGTTTGTGAAAACGCCGCATCAAACGCGAGGCGACGATGCCGACAACGCCTGGGTGCCAATCGCGCGATCCTAACACGATCACCGGGTCGGATGGATCGTGCTCGGCTTCCAGCTGTTTGAGCGCAGCCTTGTGAATGCGCAGCTCTTCACCCTGGCGGGTTTTATTATGACCGTCCAAGGTTTCCGCGAGGGCGGCGGCTTCGTCGGCGTCGGTGGTGGTCAGGGTGGCGAGGGCGTCTTCGGGTCGATCCATCCTGCCGGCGGCATTGATCCGCGGCCCGATCCGGAACCCGACGTCGGCGCTGGTCAGCGGACCTTTCACCTGGGCCACTTCCATGAGGGCTTTCAGGCCTTCGTTCTTGGTGTTGGCCAGAAACTTGAGCCCGTGGCGTACTAACAAACGGTTCTCATTCACCAGCGGCACGATGTCAGCGACGGTGGCCATCGCTACCATATCGAGGTGTTCCTTGAGATCGAAGCCGTCAATCATCCGGGTCTTCAGCAGCGCGTGGGCGAGCTTGAAGACGACTCCGGCGGCGCAAAGGTAGTCGAAGCTGTCGCCTTCACGCTCTTGAGGGCACTTCGGGTTCACCACGGCGATGCAGTCAGGTTTCCCCTGCGGTGGCGGCTCGTGGTGGTCGACCACAATGACGTCCACGCCATCGGTAGTGAGGGCGGCAATTTCTGTCAGCGATGCGGTTCCGCAATCGACTGTGACTAACAAATCCGGCTTGTCGCCTTCCGACATGCAGCGTTTCAGAGCGGCCTCGTTCAGGCCGTATCCTTCCGGCCCGCGACGTGGGATGAAGCTGCGGGTTTTCACTCCGTAGGCACGCAGCACGCGGGTCAACAAGGTGACTGAGGTGATGCCATCGACGTCGTAATCACCGTAGACGCAAACGCTCTGGTTCTGGTCGATGGCGGTGAGGATGCGGTCGACGGCCGGGCGCATGTCGGGCATCAGAAAGGGGTCCTGCAAGTCCTGCAATCGAGGCTGCAGGAAGCGTTTCATGTCACCGATTTCTACGCCCCGTTGACACAACATACGGACGAGGATTTCCGGCAGGGTATCATCGATATCCGGTGGGATTTCGGGGACCTCTGCGAGGATCCATTGGGACTGCTTTTGACTCATAGGCAGAGGCTAGAGGTGGTGCTTTGTGACCACAAGGACAGAAAAGGATATCCGGGTTTTGTTTTACATCCACTTTACACACGGACCTTGGAAATGGGGATAGTTTCACACCATCAGCTACCCCCAACACCCATGAAACGCAGAGAAATTGTTAGAATCCTCGGAGGCACTGTGGTCGCCAGCGCCATCACCCCACACGAACTTTTGGCCCACAGCCTGCCCGTTCACAGACACCTGCCCATCATACCGCACATACGGCCGATTCCTCAGCGTCCGATGCCGGTGCAGGTGAGCAAGGTGGAGGTGGCCGTGACGATCATCGATCGCTTGGCGGTGACTACCATGACGATGACACTTTCCAACCCGGGCCACCGTCAGCAGGAGTCCGAAGTGTTCATCCCGGTGCCAGGCTCAGCGGGGATCCGTGAGTTTGGGCTGGAGGGTGCGCAGGGGAAATTCCCCGGCAAGCTGATCCCCCGCGACGAAGCTCGGAAAATTTACGATGACATTGTGCGCCGGTCGCTCGACCCCGCTCTGTTGGAGTTTGCCGGTCATGGACTGGTGAAGTCGAGCGTCTTCCCCGTGCCAGCACGCGGTAGCAGCCGGGTGCGGCTGGTTTACGAAGAACTGCTAGAGGTGGATGGCGAACGGGTGGATTACCTGCTGCCGCGCACTGAATCGCCGGCCTACCGGGTGCCGTGGTCGGTGGAGGTCGATTGGCGACTCCAAGGAGGCATCGCCGCCGTGTATTCGCCGAGCCATGTCATGGATGAGCAGCGTGTGGGAGCGTCGCGGGTCAAGCTCAAGAACCGTGGAAAGATGCAGCCCGGTTCGCTGCGCCTATCCGCCACCCGCAGGAAAACGGCCCACGCCACAGCCTCGATCATGGCTTACCCCGAGGCGAAGGACGCCGGCTATTTTCTACTACTGTTATCCCCGCCGGCGGTGGCACGGCAGGAGCTGGTGAAGCGAGAGGTGACCCTGGTGATTGATAAATCCGGCAGCATGGCCGGCGGGAAAATCGAGCAGGCACTCAAGGCTGCCAGCCAGATCATCGAGGGGCTGGACGATGGCGAGGCGTTCAACGTCATCGTCTACAACGAGGCCGTTGAGCAGTTTTCCGCCACGCCGGTGATTAAGTCGCGCCAATCGTTGTTAGCGGTGCGGGACTACATTGCCGGCATTCGCGTCAGCGGCGGAACGAACATCCACGACGCCCTGCAAGCTGCCGTCTCACAGCAGCCGGTCGCCGGCATGTTGCCGCTGGTGCTTTTCCTAACCGACGGCGTGCCGACCATCGGCCAGACCCAGGAGAAAAAGATCCGCGATGCGATCTCGGCCGGAAACCGTCACCATCGCCGCATCTTCACCTTCGGCGTGGGGGTGGATGTGAACACGCCCCTGCTGGCACGCCTGGCCGATGACAGCCGTGCGCGCGCCACCTATGTGTTACCCAAGGAGAACGTGGAGCTGAAAGTGGCCCGCGTGTTCAGCAGGCTGTCAGGGCCTGTGATCAGCGAGCCGCAGCTGCGCGTTGTCGATGCCCAGGGGCGGCCGGTGCCGGGTCGGGTCCGCGACATGCTCCCGGCTCGCTTGCCCGATATGTTTGAAGGCGAACAGCTGGTGGTCATGGGGCGTTACCAGGCCAAAAAGCAGCTCCGTTTCGAACTCACCGGCAGAGACCACCGCGGGCAGCGGAAGGATGCCTTCAAGCTATCGTTGAAAAAGGCAAGCCGGGGAAATGCCCACGTCCCCAGGCTCTGGGCCACCCGCAAGATCGCGGTGCTGACCGAGGCGCTGCGTGACCTCGGCGCCGAGCGGGGATCGACCGTGAACATGCAAGATCCCAAAATCCGCGAGCTGGTGGATGAAATCGTGAGGCTCTCCACCGAGCACGGCATACTCACCGAATACACCGCCTTTTTAGCCCGCGAGGGCATGGTCTTTGGCAACGATGCCCACCGCCGCGCTGTCAGTCGCGCCAGTGCCGAGATTCAGGGGAAAGCTGTGCAGAAGCGCTCCGGCGCTGCCTCCGTGAACCAGGACTGGAACATCGCTCGCTCGAAGTCCGCCAGCCAGCTGAACCGCAGCAACCGCTACCTCGATGAGAAGCTTCAGAATAGCGAGGTCGATGCCCTCTGCCAGGTTGCCGACAAGGCATTCTACCGCAGTGGCGAGGAGTGGGTGGACGCCTCATTGGTCGGTCAAAAAGCCCAACTCGAGAGCACCGTCACGGTGAAGGTTTCCAGTCCCGAGTTCCCCAAAATCGTCACCCGCCTGATCCCCGACCACCGCCAAGGCTGCCTCGCGCTGGGCGACAACATCCGCATCCGCATCGATCAACAAAGCTACCTCATCCAGGCAGGGAAATAGGCCCTGTCAGAACTCTCTATCATCAACCCAAACCAAAAACCCAATACCACCATGAAAACACCAATCCACATCACCACCCTCGGCCTGGCTGCCTTGCTCGCCATCCTTCCCGCCAGCGCCAAAGAACAAACAAACCCAGCGGTCAAGGAGGCCAAGGCCAGCAGTGCAAAAATCGCTGCCCCGACCGAAAAACCTGCCCAAGCGAAAGTCCAACTCGCCATCTTGTTAGACACCAGCAGCAGCATGAGCGGGCTGATCGAGCAGACCAAGACGCAGCTGTGGAAAATCGTCAACACCTTCATCGATGCCAAGCAAAACGGTCAGGTGCCCTACGTCGAGGTGGCGCTCTACGAGTATGGCAAGTCGTCGCTCGACCAGGAACAGCACTGGATCCGCCAAATCCAGCCGCTGACACGCGACCTCGATGAGATCAGCAAGCAGCTCTTCGCCCTCAAGACCAATGGCGGTCAGGAATACTGCGGAGCCGTCATTCAGCGCGCCGCCAGCGATCTGAAATGGGACCCCTCCAGCCAGGTTTACAAAGCCATCTTCATCGCCGGCAACGAAGCCTTCACCCAAGGGCCGATCAATGCCAGCGACGCCGTGAAGAGCTCGATCGCTCAAGGCGTCATCGTCAACACCATCCACTGCGGCAGCGAGCAGGCGGGGATTTCCGGAGGGTGGAAAAATGGGGCCATGCTCGCCGATGGGAAGTTTCTCACCATCGATCACAACCTCGCCGTGGTGCACATCGAGGCGCCGCAGGATGCCGAGATCGTGAAGCTCAATGCGGAGCTCAATAAAACCTACCTCGCCTACGGCACACGCGGTGCGAGTAAGAAGCACGATCAGGTTGTCCAGGATAACAATGCGGTGGCCAAGCGTGCCAGCGGTGCCGCCGTCCAGCGTGCAGTCGCCAAGGGCAGCGCCAATTACTGGAATGGCAATTGGGACCTGGTGGACGCCTCGAAGAAGAAAGACTTCGATCTCAATCAGGTGAAAAAAGAGCAGCTGCCGAAGGAAATGCAGTCGATGACACCCGCGCAGCGCCTTGCACACATCCGCAAGATGAGTCAGCAACGTGCCACGATCCAAAAACAAATCCTCGAGCTGAATCAAAAGCGGACCGCCTACGTCGCTGCCAAACGCAAGGAGCTCGCCGAGAAAGAGGGCGGTCGTGCGGAGCAAACACTCGATGAAGCCGTCGCCGCCACCGTCCGTGCCCAGGCCGAGAAAAAAGGCTACGCATTCAAAAAATGATGCTGGTCTGGGCAGGGGATGGTTCTGGTTTCATGCCAGCTCCCATGGCCTCTGACTTGTCGATCAAGCCGCAGGTGACCAGCCTGCGGCTTGTGTCATCTACTGCCTTCACTCTGTGTCATACTAGCGTTTAACCTTGGGTGCCTCCAGATGGTGAGATATACTGTTTGGTCCAAGATTAACCATTCGATCATAATGAAAGCCAGACCTCTCTTACCCACCCTATGCGCGGCCATGCTGGCCAGCGCCCTTCCTCTTTCTGCAGCCATTCTTTGGCAGTCGCCGCAGTATATCACCGATGCCGTGTCCGATGTTTCCACCTCGGGCACCTTGGAGTATGCCTATGCGCTCAATAATACCGATGCCACGGTGAATGGTGTCCTTTTCCTCGGGGGATCACCCACTCATAATGCCGGCTCTCAGAATATCGGCTCCGGGGATCTCACCAGTGACACATTGGTTGCATACCACGCATCTGCCTTCAACGGTGGGACGGCATCGCCATGGAACGAACTCTCGACCGACTACAAGCACCTCTTGGATAGCGCGATTTACGTTAACTCCGGTGATGCCATAACGGTGACTCTTGGTAATTTGACGATTGGACAAGCCTATGAAGTGCAAGTCTGGTTCAACGATTCACGCAGCGGCCGCGATAACCGTGAAATCACGCTGAACGGGAGCAACGAGGTCACCGCGGATTACACCCCGGTGGATACTCAAGGTGGCTTGGGGCAGTATGCGCTCGGAACCTTCATCGCCAGCGGGACCACAGAAGATCTCGTGATGACTTCGAGCTCGAGCTCTCCTCAGCTGAATGCCATTCAAGTTCGCGCAGTTCCAGAGCCATCGACAACTTCCGTGCTCGGTTTGACCCTGCTTGCAGCGCTCGGCTTCCGCCGTCGTTCCAGCTAAGCTGTTACTACCTCCCGCTGAAGAGGAGGAACTATTCTCGGCCGTAAACTCATGCAGGGTTTACGGCCGATTTGTGTTGCTGAGGCGAGCGGTTGTAGCACTCGCCACTCTTCCTCAGGCTGTTCTGTAGGGGCTTCCGAATATGCAGATGAAGAAGTTTTGAGCATTCTAAAAGTGCACGGTTGAATGGCTCCTGATGGTGTGGAATTGAAATCCATATCTCTATGAGTATCAGTCATATGACGCAAGATCGTTAGCCCCGGATCTGCTTTTCAGCTTCGGAGGTAAATTTTTTATTTCCCGTGATATCGGGCGAAATGACGGATATTTGCTGCCTGCAGGCATAAAATTTATCCTGGAGGCATAAAATTTTTAAAATCTGGGCCAGCCACGTCAGTTGCAGTTAGGTGCTCCAATTTTTTTGAGCCCCAGCGCTTGGGTGTCGCGTCAGTATGAAGTCGGATAGAAATGCTTCGAAGTGGTTGATTCCCTAGGGCTGGGGGTTTCTCAAGGGAAATTGTCATTTTTATGGAAATGGGACAAAACCACAACATGTGGGGTTGTTAATAATTTGTGGATACCATATGGACAGATTTGAATTGACCATTTGAGCCATTTTCGGTCACTATCGCAAGGCTTCGCGACTGAGCGAACTTCCCAGAAAAGCGCGCTCAAACCCACCGCATTTCCGCCACATTTTCAGTATCTTTCCCCCCACTTTTCACCCTTATATCATGGCTGACACCATCACAATCACTCTCGGAGAACGTACATTCAATCTCGATCGCGAGAAGGCCGAGGAGGCCTACGCGGCTAAAAAAGTGCTCAACGGCCGAAATTCGATGTTTTTCAACATTCTGCCGCTGAAATACAACTGGGCCTACGCGCTCTACAAGGAGATGAAGAACTCCCACTGGGAGCCTGCCGAGGTGGCGATGAACACGGATGCCGCGCAGTGGGGGAACCTCGGCGCGTCTTGCCAGATGCTTTACAAGACCGCCCTCGGTGCTTTTGCCCGCTCGCAGGAGCTGTTCCAGTCGCACGGCATCTACACCGTGCGTGATCTGGTCACCGCGCCTGAGCTGAAGCTGGTTTTCGGTCGTTTTGTCCACGAGGAGAACACCCGCAGCGATGTGCTGGTGCACCTGCACGGCTCGCTGAGAATCAACCCGATGGAGTGCGCCGAGCTGGCCGACATTCCGGCGATCAATGCTAAGAAGGACTTCGTCACCTCCAAGCTCAGCCCGCTGAACCGCAACACCGATACCACCACTACAGCTAACAAGCAGGCGGTGGCACGGAACATTTTCCTGATCAACCAGTGCATGGAAGGCACCCAGTGCTTCGCGCTCTGGGCCTCGTTGTTCTCACTCTCCGCACAGAACAAAACCCCCGGCACCGGCAAGGTCTTCAACAAACTCATCGGCGATATCACCTTCCGCCTCAGCCTGTTCGATCAGCTGCTGCAGGAAATGGTCGGCGAGAACCCGGACATCTGGACCGATTCCTTCAAGGCCGAGCTCACCGAATACATGGTGACTGCCGTGCGCTTGGAAAAGGACCTCATCGCGGCCTTGCCAGTGGCCGATGCCGGGCTCGATCCCGCCGCACTCGGCACCTACATCGAGTTTCTCGCCGATGAACGTCTCGGCGCCTGCCAGCTGCCGCGCCAGTTCCACCACGCGTCCAGTCCCTTCCCATGGCTCGACGAACAGCTCCACCTCGCCAGCAAACACGCTGCCGCCGTTGCCAGCTCCACCCTCGACACCTCCTTCGACGACGACGATTTGTAAGCTGAAGTTTGTTCTTTTGTCACTTTGCCGGTTTTCAGCGGACTGACCTATCCATACTGAAAACTGCCACACTCACCACTTACCCAACATTTTCCATGACCACCGCCACCCTCGATAAACTCACCATCCCCGTCGATCCTGTAAAAGCCGAGCAGATCCTTGCTCAGAAAAAGGTCATCGGCGGCGAGCGCATTCCCGGATTCGGTCTGGCTCCGCTGAAATACCCATGGGCCTACGAGATCTACTCGAACATGCGCGCCAACCACTGGGAGCCGGAGGACATCCCCATGCAGAAGGACGTCGAGCAATGGCGCTCCGATGAGATTTCCGACGTCGAACGCTGGATTATCAAAATGGGCATCGGCTACTTCTCCGCTGCCGAGGGCATCGTGGGCGATAACATGATCCACGTGATCTGCGAGTTCGTCACCGCCCCGGAGCTTGAGCTCGTCTTCCGCCGCCACGCGCATGAGGAAAACATCCACGCCGATTCCCTGGTCTACATGGTCAGCTCTCTCGGCCTGAACCCCCACGAGTGTGAAGCCATCTTCGAAGGTGTCCGCACGGTGCAGGAGAAAACCGACTTCGTGGTCGCCAACTCCCGCTCTCTGCGTCGCGATATGGACATGTCCCTGTTGGAAAACAAACAGGCACTCGCACGGAATATCTTCATCTTCGGCCAGTGTATGGAGGGCACCCAGTTCTATGGGCTCTTCGGCATGATCCTCAGCCTTTACCGCCAGAACAAGTTCCCCGGCATCGGTCAGATGTTCCGCTACACCCTGCGTGACGAGTCGAACCACATCGAACTGCTGCGCAACCTGCTGCGCGACATCGCCGCCGAGAACCCCGAGATCTGGACCCCCGAGTTCAAGGAGGAGCTGCGCCAGACCATGGCCCAGGCGATCCAGCTGGAGAAAAACTTCATTCGCGACTGCCTGCCAGTCTCTGCCGTCGGCCTCAACATCGAGGACTTCCACCAATACATCGACTACATCGCCGATCGCCGTCTGGTTACCTGCGGCCTCGAGCCCCTCGTCGGTAACGTCTCGAACCCCTTCCCATGGCTCGCCGAGATGATCGACATCAAGAAGGAGCAAAACTTCTTCGAAGGCCGCGTCACCGAATACCAAAAATCCACCGCCCTAGGAAACATCGATGACGACGAGCTGTAGCGCTTCGCTTAAATTCCAAACACCAAGAAAAACAGCCCGGTAGGGCAGATTGGCCTCAATCTGCCGCCCCCACAACCCCAGCCAAAAAATTCGCAAAATTAGCCAGATTCGCGGTCAAAAAACTCCATATCCCAAGGAATAATCAACCCAAGCCACAACCCAAGTCTTCTTTCGCGTAATTAGCGTATTTCGCGGTCAAAAAAGCCACCCAGTCCTAAAAAAAACCCTAAAACCCAAACTGCTCACACCATCATGTATCGTTCCATCTCACTCGCCGAAGACCTCGCCCTGAAGAAAGTCATTACCGACCGCGCCATCAAAGCCAGCAACGAAGATCCGTCCGCCAAGGAAGATCGATTCGATTGGTGCGGCGTCCTGGGTGAGAAATCGGCCGAGCGTGTGCCGTCGATCATCGTCACCACCGGCAACGAGGAGGAGGAACTCTCGCTGGCCAAGGTTGCCGATACCATCGGTAATGCCCTGGCCGACTTGCTGGTTTCCCGCCAGACTAAGGAGGACAGCATTTTCAACGATGAGAACCGGACCTTCGTTTCCAATGTCGCCCACAGCGTCGCCACTTCCCTCACCGAGCAGGTGAAAGAGGGCGGTCAGCTCCGCCTTTCCCAGAACGATCTCTACCTGCTGATTGAAAAAGCCCTGATCGAGAACGATGCCCACGATGTTGCCAAGTCGCTGGTCTTCTCGCGTTCCTTCGAGGAAAATGGCGAGGTCATCGTCTCCGAGGAGCCGCACACCATGCCCGTCCGCCTGATCCGCCGCAGCGGCAATGTGGTGCCATGGTCGCAGACCAAGATCGAGATCGCCGTGCGCAAGGCCTTCCTCTCCATCCACGAGGACCCGGAGCCAGCCGTGCAGATTGCCAATGCCGTCACCGAGGCCGTCCGCAATGGCGACTCCGCCTTCGCCCACATCGAGAGCGTCCAGGACATCGTCCAGGAGGAGCTCATGCGTCAGGGGTATTTCAAGGCAGCCGAGGCCTACATCCTCTACCGCGCCCAGCGCGCCCAGATGCGCATCGATGAAGAACCCGCCGAGGACCCGAACCAGGAGTCCATGGTCGTGGTCACCGATGCCGATGGCAACACCGAGTTCTGGGACGGAACCGAGCTGAAGAAGCGCATCCACTTCGCCACCATCGGCCTGGAGCTGAACCTCAGCGACTCCGAGATCGAGCAGGAACTCCGTCGCTCGATCGGTGCGGAAATCACCCGCGACGCCCTGAAGTCCACCATCATTCTCAATGCCAAGTCGCTGATCGAAAAAGACGCTGACTTCGCCAAGTTTGCC
Source organism: Oceaniferula flava (assembly GCF_016811075.1). Taxonomy (NCBI): domain Bacteria; kingdom Pseudomonadati; phylum Verrucomicrobiota; class Verrucomicrobiia; order Verrucomicrobiales; family Verrucomicrobiaceae; genus Oceaniferula; species Oceaniferula flava. Next base: position 183,299 of record NZ_JAFBGL010000007.1, on the reverse strand, counting down.
GGCCGCATCCTGCTTTCCTACATCTACGAGGAGGTGCTGAACTGGAACATCCTCACCGATGGCATCCGCGCCCTGAAGAATGCCCACCAGGCACAATTCAAGAAATACCTCCAGCACGGTATCAAGATCAAACGCATCTCGCCGGAGGTCGTCGCCAAATACGATCTCAAGAAGCTCGCCGAAGCGCTCGATCCCACCGCCGACCTCGATTTCGACTACTTGGGTATCCAGACCCTCTACGATCGCTACCTGATCGTCGACAAGACTGGGGAAAAGCCACGCCGCCTTGAGACTCCGCAGTTCTTCTGGATGCGCGTTTCCATGGGTTTGTTCCGCGCCGAGGAAGAAGGCCGCGAGGACTGGGCCATCCGCCTATACAACCTCTACAAAGGTCGCCGCTTCTGCTCCTCCACACCCACCCTCTTTAACTCCGGCACCCTCCACTCCCAGCTCTCCTCCTGCTACCTCTACAAGGTGGACGACTCCATTGAGTCCATCATGCAGCGCGGCATCGCAGAGAACGCCTACCTCAGTAAATGGGCCGGCGGCCTCGGCGGATCATGGACCGCAGTCCGTGGCACCGGCGGCTACATCCAGGGCACCAACGGTGAGTCCCAAGGCATCATCCCATTCCTCAAGCTGCACAACGATCAGCTCGTCGCCGTTAACCAGGGCGGAAAACGCCGCGGCTCCGGCTGCGCCTACCTCGAAAGCTGGCACAACGACATCGAGGATTTCCTCGAACTCCGCAAGAACACCGGTGACGAACGCCGCCGCTGTCACGACATGAACACCGCGAACTGGATTCCCGATCTGTTCATGAAGCGCATGGAAGCCCGCCAGGAATGGTCCCTCTTCCGCACCAACGAAACTCCCGACCTGCACGATCTCTACGGCAAGGCCTTCGAAGTCCGCTACGAGGAATACGAGAAAATGGCTGCCGAAGGAAAAATCTGGACCCGCAAGGTGCCAGCCATCGAACTCTGGAAAGGCATGCTCAAGATGATCTTCGAGACCGGTCACCCATGGATCACCTTCAAGGACCCATGCAACCTCCGCTCACCGCAAGACCACTGCGGCGTCATCCACAGCTCCAACCTCTGCACCGAGATCACGCTGAACACTTCAGACGAAGAAACCGCCGTCTGTAACCTCGGCTCCGTCGTCCTGGACACCCACATCACCAAAGACGGCTCCCTCGATCACGACATGCTCAAGGAGACCATCACCGTGGCCATCCGCGCGCTCGATAACGTCATCGACATCAACTTCTACCCCACCGAAGCCGCCAAGACAGCTAACAGCCGTCACCGCCCCATCGGCATGGGAGTCATGGGCCTGCAGAACGCCCTCTACAAAAAAGGCCTCTCCTTCGCCTCCGATGCTGCCGTTGAGTTCAACGATGAGTTCATGGAAGCCATCGCCTACTACGCCTACAATGCCTCCAGCGAACTCGCCAAAGAGCACGGCACCTACTCCACCTACAAAGGCTCCAAGTGGGACCGCGGCCTGATGCCACAAGACACCGTGGACGCCCTCGAAGACGAACGCGGCGTGAAGATCGATGTGCCACGCGGCGCCAAGATGGACTGGACCCACCTGCGCGAGAAGATCGCCCAGCACGGCATGCGCAACTCCAACGTCCTCGCCATCGCCCCGACGGCCACCATCTCCAACATCATGGGCACCACCCCATGCATCGAGCCGAACTACAAGAACCTCTACGTGAAGTCCAACCTCTCCGGAGACTTCATCGTGCTCAACCGCGAGCTCGTCAACGACCTCAAGAAAGAGAACCTCTGGAACCAGGAAATGCTCGATCAGCTGAAATACTTCGACGGTGAACTCACCGACATTGAAGACATCCCAGATGCTCTCAAGGAGAAACACAAAACCGTCTTCGGAGTAGGCTACGAAGCCATCATCGACGCCGCTGCCCGACGCCAGAAGTGGATCGACCAATCCCAGTCAGTCAACCTCTTCCTAGCCAGCCCAGACATGAAGACCCTGTCCCACATGTATCGCCGAGCCTGGCACACCGGCCTAAAAACCACCTACTACCTCCGCACCCTCCAAGCCAGCAACATCGAGAAATCCACCGTCGACGTCAAACAAGCCGCCCAACAAAAAACCTACACCGCCGCCGAGAAAAACGCCTGCTCAATCGAAGCCATGATGAACGGTGGCGAGTGTGAGGCTTGTCAGTAAGATATAAATCTTAAACCAAGTTGTTAATTCAAAAATAAACTCCTAAACAATACTATTATCTAATCATGAGTGGATGTACAGCACCAGTAAGAGGCCATCATTCAGCAAGTGCTGCTGCGAATTGTCCTGCATGCCGAGGCCGAAATAGGGGCTATGGTGGCTATGGTGGCTATTCGTCATACACTGCACCATCGTACCATACATCACACACAGGCAGCATGGGTGGTGGTGGTGGATCCAGCAACGCACAGCCGAGTTGGTCGTCAGCCAGTTCAACCGTAACTTACACAAGTGCCGAGGTGCGTGCCCTAACCCCAGTTCGCCGCACTGTTGAAACTCGAGCACCCAAGCCAGACACGCGAGATGTCTTTCTCTGCCACGCGTGGGACGATAGGGAAGGTGCAGCTACGCAGTTACACGATGAACTGGAGTCAAGTGGGGTCTCAGTTTGGTTCAGCCAGAAGGATGTGCTTCTCGGCTCTAGCTTACTCCGCGAAATCGATAAAGGGTTGGCAAAGTCGAGAGTAGGAATTGTGTTGGTAACTCCATCCTTTCTCGATCGTGTTCGCGGAGAGGGCATTGCCGATAAAGAACTTTCAGTTCTCCTAGCTCGTGATCTTCTCATTCCTATCGTTCATAATACAACGTATGAGGCTCTCCGTGATGTGAGTCCGCTACTCGGCTCGCGAACGGGCCTAAACACAGGAGATGATTCGATGGAGGTAATCGCGACCAAGCTTGCCGAACTGGTGACTGTCGATCTATGATGCAGACTCTAAAACCAATGGAAAACTGTGGAGCCAAGCTGATGGAATTAGCGTGGTGATTCGCGCGAGTCATCTATTATTTTAATTATATTATGAGTTTACCAAGAACGTTTGTTGGCTTCAGTAGCACTGACATTAGGTACTACCGACTTATGCAGGCTTGGAAGGCTAACACGCATATCGACTTCAGTTTCACCGACTGCCAACTTGGAAATGAAATCAATTCTGCAAATGAAGCATACATCAAAAGGAAATGCAGAGAGCGTATTAATATGGCCGGAACTTTTGCAGTTCTGATAGGTCAGGATACTCGAACGAAACATAAATATGTTCGTTGGGAGATGGAAGTCGCTATCGAAAAGAACTGCCGAATAATAGGGATAAATCTAGATGGGTCGCGAAGAGTTGTTGATACTACCTGTCCTCCAATCATCCGAAATATCGGCGCTATCTTTATTCCGTTTTCTCCAAAAATAGTTGCATTTGCACTAAAGGATTACGTGATGAAGACTGATGATGACTATCACTATAAAGATTCAGTCTACGATACCCTCTGATAAAAGTGAGTGGAAACAATAACCTTATTCACCCTCAATAACATCTCGTGCAGCATCTAGAATTGCGCGAAATGCGATACCCTCGTTCGCAGCATAAGTTTCATCGCTGCCGTCAAGTTTCGGAATATGTCCACCACCAGCGTGATGAACAGCAAAGAGGTCCCAATCATCAGTGAACACTGGACTCCCAGAGCTTCCACCTTCAGTGGGAGCTCGGTAATGAAGTAGATGGTCTTGGTGTCCTAAGACCTTATTGTCATGCAGGGAAAATGATAACCCTCCTCCTTTTGGGTGACCGATAATATAGACTCGTGAATCATTATCAAAAATGGGATGAATTTTTGTGATTGGCAGTTCATCTTGGAAATCAGGATTGCCGGTGAAAGTCGCTATGGTACAATCCAACTTACCACGTCCTGAGGAAAAAAGAACCTCCTCAATAGTGTATTCGCTAGGATCGTCTCTTGCCTCGAATGTCACGATTACTTGCGATGGATGCAATGCTTTTGTCGTGGAATTAACAGGATTTCTTTCGGCTTCTTCCTCACTCATTACGTGAGCGTTCGTAACCAGTACCCATTGTGAGGCAATCTTTTCTGAGATGAGACTGGCTTTAATTACAAAGCCGGTACCGAAGCATTCGTCCATACGATTAGAGACTTTGACGACACTTGCTGCTCGTTGCAGGCCCTTGCGATACCAGCGAAAGCTTTTGAAACGTTCAGTGCCTAACACCGCTTCAAAGTTCATGTCTTCTGATAGCTCGTTAACAGATTTTAGTTCACGTCCTAGTGAGGTAAGATTCACTTGGCCTCCCTCCTGACCCAGCAGAACAGAGCGTAGCAGGTGAAGAATCCTAGATTGATGATCGTCATCAGGAGAAAATTGCCAGATTTCCTCTAATTGTCGAAGTGTGCTGGCGTATTCGAAAGCGTCGATGTTGAACTTTTCCCGTAGTTTGTCAGCAGTATAAGCGAGAACAAATTTTAGAGCCGTCTCGTAATCACCAAGCGCAATGCAAGCTTCAGCCGCTGTTGCGCACTGCCAAGGATCAGCTTCTGGATTTGATTCATAAAATCCATCAGGAAATAGTGACTTGAGGGTGTTAGAAGCTAGCGCATCCGGGGTTCCGAACTCAGCGCTGATTGTCACACCATTTCGCTCAGCCCATTTCAGGAGAGCCACGACATTGATGCCATGCCAATAGTGTTTTTCAGGATCTGACTGGTAGATAGCATGGTATTCCTGAATCGCCAGTATGAGATTATGCTGAAATGTAGGATTTGCCGGTTGAGAGTTAGTAAGCTCTACAAACGTCTGCTTATAGGCCCGTCCCAAGAGGCCACGTGCTTCGCTGTACTCAGAATCGTTAGCTGCCTCTAGACAATCCACAGATAGCCTTTCCAATACATCGATCGCCGTAGTTAGCAAACCAAGTTCAATCAGAGCTTGAGCAAAGATTCGCCTGGACTTTAACGTAGAATAGCCAGTTTGGCGTAGAGCTTCAGCTAGACGAACTAACAGGTCAAAATAGCGGCGTCCTTTAAGAATATTAAGTGGCCTAATCCACTCGTTTTCTCCCAAGGCTGAGTTTACAGGTTGATCACTCCTGAGCCATTCGATTAATTCATCGGTTAGTTTGCCAACAAGCAAGCGATCAAACTCATTTGCAGCAGTCTCTAATTCAGCAATAATATCATTCCATTCTCTCACATTATGAATTTAAAGAATCTCCAACGACTTGGCGAGGGCAGAACATAAATCATTCTGGCCAAAATATTTCCATGCACTATGGCGCCATCGCCCCGAGTTACTAACTGATATATCCCTGATCACCTTATCCCCGTTTAGTCGATAATCATTTGAAAGTTTTGCATCTAGTGCGACTGGATCAAAGCGGTCACAAACGTTAACCCATTCTTGGCGAACCCTTTCAGAAGGGAAGCCGTTATCTTTGGAGTAGCCAGGGCCTAGTTCATCGTGGACTTCACTGATACCCAAAGGACTGCCAACAGTAAACAATGAGTCAATCGGTGGACACTCCGGCACATTCTTCAAGCAGTCATAAGCGATGACAGTCCCCATACTGTGGCTGAGCACGATATGCTTGCCGCCCCGTTTGGCATTCAATTTAGCATCTGCTTTCAATTGATCGACAAACAATCCGCGAATGTGATCACGGACGCGATAAGTCTCTCTTGGGCGAGGGGAGTAATCTTTATTGAAAAGATACAGATGAACATCTTTCAGAAATCGTTTCATGATTCGATTTCGAACAGGCTTAGGGATCAGTCCAAATGCCTCCAAATCAGAAACCTTTTTGTCTACTTCCTCGTCGTCACCATTAACTTCGGAGAATTCCTCGTCCAGTAAGGCTCGGAAGTCCCCATTCCGCGCGGCAAACTTAAGAGCAAGTGATTTCATTGTCTCGATTTCGTGCTCTGTTGTGGAAGCTCCCAGCTCAAGCGAAGGTATATCATTTTCTAAACCCAGGCCATCACCCACGCTCTCATAAGCTTTAGCTTGCTCCTCTGGGTCAGGATAGACAACATCAGCCCAGTATACCATAGACGTGGTCACTCCTTTCGCTGCGAGATTGAAGTCGCCGTCCTTGAAGGCATCTTTCCAGTCCCTGAGAAGGATATTTTTTTCAGGTTTGTTAGCTATTCCGTGGATAAATGTTACGTGTGGCATATAATGAAAAAGGTGGAAGATGACTGTGATTTATTCATGATGTTTTACAGTGTGAAATATTATATCGTGTATTTTGAAACGAAGTTGATGAGTGAAAAATTAGTTTTTAAGCCTCCTAGTTCTAGTGCCTAATTTTGAAAGCCCAGTAGCTTTGCTAGTTGCTTCCAGCTTCGACATGGGGTGCTGATCTTGGAATTCATTATAGATTGTGAGCCAATATTTAGTAGGTTTCCATTCGGATCTAAAGTGCAGCCTGAGAAATGCTGTAGTAACTCTGGGAGCATTGTATAATGATTTAAGTCACGTGGTGTAGGACACCATATCATTGCGGGTCTCTCATTAGATAAAGACACTGCTGCATCTCCATTTTCGGACATTGTCGTACTCATTCCGCTGTAGCCGTGGTCTAAAACTCTGGATTGATCGTCTGAAAGTATGATGAGGCGGCCCTCGGAACCACGAGCAGCCCAATCTGAAGAAATTTCACAGTATTTGAGTCCTTTATGTCCCTTGTGGAGTGTGTTGTAAATAGGTGCGAAGACATCATCTCTTAGGCCAGTCGCGTTCATAGCTTTAGATTCAGTGAGGTTATTGGGCACGTGAACAAAAATTTGCTGAGTTTGATCATATTTTATTTCAAGATTTTCATAAAGTTGTTGGAATTCCTGTAAGCTCAACATTCGGAATTGTGCTGGGTGCTGGATAGGGATTTCAATAAGATCTGAATTAGAAGACAGGTATATATGACTATCAGTTACTGATATATCAGGAGCGGCGGTGATTTTTTTGGGAAGTAGAATTGTGATAAGCGAATCTTTATCTTTAATGTCGGTGAACAATTCAATTTTATATGATTCTTTGTTTATACGCCTCGCTCTTAACATCCAAGATTCTGAATCTGAGACCCAAAGGAGTTCTTGGCGGGTATGTGTACTGTAGTTAATCACCTTTTTTTTATTGATGTCGAACAGATAAATTTTGTATGAATCTTGATCGACAATGTTAGCACTTTCTAAATTTGTCCCCATGAACCAACTACCGTCAGCTGCTAATCTATTATCGTAAGTTAGATCTTTTATGAATGGATAGTCTTTAGCATGAAAAGTCACTGAGTCATTCGCATTAGTCGGGAAATTCGAGGTCTTGATTTTTGAGATCGATTTATTTTTGCCATAACTTGTAATAGCAAACTCTCCTGAGATAGAATAGAATGTAGTCTCTTCATAATTTTTCGGGTTGCCTACCTGCCATTCTCTATCGATTGAAATGCTTTGGAGGTTAAATTCGAATACTCCTGTAGTCGTAAGTAATTTACCCATTTTATCATTATTAACATTACTTAAATCAAGAAGCTCACCACTGACAGATATGATGCCTTCGCTATTTTGGACGAAATCATCATATCCTCGTCGACCATTGCCTTTTTCAAAGCCTTGCCATTTTTTGAGGCTTGCTGTTTGCATGACTGTAACTTCACTTCCTCGTTGAATTGCGAAATAATTATGATCAGCCGAGAGGGCTAATGTCATCGGATCACCAGGAGATGTAGTAAACAGATCAACGACGAACGGTTTATCAGCCCCCATGATCAAAGCTTCTATGCTATTAGACCCGTAGTACCCCTCCCTCTCAATGAATAGCACTTGTTGTGATTTCGCATAGTGGTATTTGTATACTGGTCGTCCATCTAGCCATCCAAATTGTTTTTCATTAAGTAATATTAAGGTGGATCCAAATCTTGAAGTGCTGACAGATTTCAAGATTATGTCGTTACCTTTAGACTGTTTAAAGTATTTAGAAAAATTTTCCTGATGGTTTGATGGAATATCAAGTATAGTGAGAACGCCGTCAGTGGCATATCCATCGACTATTTTATCAGATTCAAGTTCCTCAGTTGATTCAAACTCTTCTAAGATTTCATCTATTTTTAAACTTTCAAGGCTTTCACTTTTTTTATCTTGGTCAATTTGGAATGGCTTAAATGTTTCTGTATCGATTGCTATAGAATTATTCTCGGTTAGGATATTGAGACGCTGAGAGTCGCTAGATTTTGCAGCGACAAGATAAGCATCTTCATCTTTAGGTAGCTTGAACTGTATTATTTCTTTTTGGTTACCCGTGACGATATCCTTTGCGAAAACAGAGCCCGAATTGTCAATAGCAGTAACTGAGTCTGCTGTCTTACTGAAAACCCCTCCTATGAGGGAATTATCGAATGCAACACATTGATTCGGAAAATAAACACCTCCTCGGTTAACGATGGACCAAGCGAATTGAGCAGCCTCGATATCTTTTGGGTTGTTCTGTAGTGAGCGTGTAAGATAAGCTAGACTGGTTTTATAGCTACGTTTTTGCCAATTTTCATAAGCTAAAAGAAAATCTGATCTAGCTAGGTTCTTTCTGGCTTGAGTTTCTTTTTCTTGGGCATTATCTCTCTGTTCCTCAGCTAACTCTGCATTTTTCTCATTAAGATACCCAAAGTATCCAGCAGCAATAGCTAGTAGAGAAATAGCAGTGATTACAGATACTAAAACTTTCTGTCTCTTCTTTGCTTTGAGTAGTTGATATGCCTTATCTCTGTCGCGTATCGTTTCTAAAGGGACACCTAGTATACCAGCTATGATTTTTAATTTCATCAACTGAAGACGTTCTTCATATTGATCAGCCTTTTTGAGAGCTTCTTTTTTTGGTAGATTTTTTAGGATTAGCTTTTTGTAAGATTCGGCAGAGGTGTAGCCTTCGGAGCCATCTAGTAGACGGAAGTCGGCCGCAATAGGTTCGATGTGTTCACCATTTTTGTTTGCTATCTTACGAATGGGTTCGGGGAAGCATTCGTTTATAGGGTGTCCAGGTTCACCTGCTATTATTCCTCCGATTATTCGGTCTCCTTTATCTGTGTTTTTAAAATGTTCAATCTCTTGAGCGACATATTTGCTCTCTACGGCGCGGGGCGAACAGAGAGCGACGAGAAATCGTGAGTTATTAAGGGCCGCGGTAATAGAATCATCCAGATTAGAGTTTGCTGGCAGCGATTCTTCATCTCGAAACACTGGATAAATGCGGTCAGGTATAATATCACCGTGGTCATTTTTTGTTCCAATTAGCTCGGCTGGTACATCATAAGTCTCTATAGATTTATGCAACCAAGATGCCCAGTCACGATCTAACTCTTTATTGTCAGAATGTCGATAGGATATAAAAGCCCAGTATTTTTTAGCTGAAGATGACATATTAATTATATTAAATAAATAATACCTGTTAGGTTGTCAATCTAAATTGTCTTCACGAGCCTGGTGTAACTTTTTTATAATCTGAAGATATCCTAGGCCGTGTGGACAAATTGATTATCTGATCCAATCCATTAAGGAAGCTAGACATACGAAGGATATTTAGCTTTCAGCGCGTCGATCATAGCGGGTGCCCACTCTGCGGAATCGTTTGTAAAGCAGCTGAGAAAAGTCCGGTAGGATCATTCTTGGCATCATTTGTCTCGTCCTCATTGCAGCCATAGTTTACTACAACATGCGCGGCACTTAGACCTTTTGCCGTATCATTGTTATAAAGGCACGCACCCTTTATCACTCGAGTCGAATGAAATATCTGACCATCCTTACACTAGTTCTCCCCCTCAACGCGGCCACAACATTAGCCCCTGCCACGGTTGGCTCCATCTCCCTTGAAAGCGAGAACGAACCTCCGCCCACCTTCCCAGGAGAGCGAGTCTTCAGCGGTTCGGTCGACTTCACCCCAGGTGCATACTCCACCGGAGTAACTAGCACCGTAACCGTAGGTCAAGCGCCGAACGGAGCAACCATCTCCACCAGCCAAGGCAATTTTAGCTACGGCTTCTTCGAGTTTGATATCACCTCCCTGCCGGAGAACATCCATCAAGCTACCCTCAATCTCACCCTTCCTGCCAACGGTCTGGCAGGAAGTGCCCCTACTTCAACTCAAACCATCGATATAAGACTCTCCGATTTCGACACCAGCAACTTCCAGTCAGCCTATCCAGACGCACTGCCACCCGATCTTCTAACTGGCAACATCTTCGCCGCCACTCAGATCATGCCTTCTGATGCCGGCTCCTCCATTCAATTTACCTTCAACGAAGACGGCCTGAACTACCTCCGCTCTGCATCTAGCTCATCCATCAGCACGCTCAAACTCATCGCCAGCATTGGAACTGCTGATTACCCGCGTATTAAGGGACAGACCCTACCGCCCCTGGACGCTACCGCGCAGACTCTACCGCGCATGCCCTTCTGGGAGGACGCGACCAGGGTCCCCTAAACAATACAGCGCAGACTCCGGAAGAGTCTGCGCTGGTCTAAGTGATCAGGATTAGCTTAGGCCTCCGGCTATTTCCTGCGGCGACGGGTGAAGAGGGCGATTGCGCTCATGCCTAACAAGGCTGTGGATGATGGCTCCGGCACAACAGTCATATTGATCCCCTGGTTCCCGGAGTCCCAGCGGATTTCGTAGCTGCCTGTGGACATCCCGAGATCTTCTAAGGTCGTATCCTCCCAAATGGAGGTGCCGGAGTAGGATACGGATTCATAGGGTAGTTCATTAATATTATCGTATGGCAGGTATAATCTAATGCTTCCACTAGTACTTAAACGAGCATGGGTTGCGCCTGTCCCGACGATACCGGTACTGTCAGCCTCCATAAAAACCACAGTGGGAGCAGAAGTTGCTATCACCGAATCGTCTATGCGATTCAGGGTGAAATCTAATACTCTTACAACGTCACCGCTTCCACCCACCGCTCCTGAGTAGAAATAAGTATCTGAACCGGCAGGGTAAGATATGGAAACGGTTGGAACGCCTCCGGTCGAAGAGATTGTGAGACCGGTCAAATTATCATAGCTTCCGGATGCGGTTAACACGACGTCATCTCCCACCTGAGCATAGGTGAACTGAACTACAGCATGGAGACTAGAGCTGCTTAAGAGCGCACAAGCAAATGAGGCGAGTAGACAGCGCGATTTTTGGATATTTAAGTGCATTGTTATTTTTGGTTGTGTGAAGAGCTACACCACAGATACCCGGCAGAATAGACAGGCATGCCTGATGTCTAAGAGCTCCAAAAAATCAATATCTCTGAAGCGAACCGTAAAAAAAACTATGGGGGGAATCAGCACAAGAGTTTTAAATGTCGGAAGCACTTGGGCCACATGCTTCTTAGTCTCTAAGACACAATGTCAAAGATGTCTGAAGGGGTTACTCATGGGAGTAGACAGAGAAAGGATTGGCGAATGAGGTTCCAAAATGGTGGACTAATGAATCGAACTAAGAGACGGACCTTTCATCTGTTCATCTGTCTGTCTTTAGCAAAAAGGGGTCAGGAAAAGATTCGCTGTATTGGCTACTTATCGCTCGTAAGGGTGTTAGACATAGATGTGACTCATAGTCTCCTTGTTACGCCAAAGACAGGTCACTGAAATCATCAATCTCGACTCCCATCTAATATTCCGCCAACAGCCTTTTCTAAATCTCGTAGCCCTTGGTCGGGGATGTTTTGTAGGTTTTGGAAGCGGTTCGGGACCGATGTTCTGGCTCCGAGCAAGTGATCGAATTGTTTGAACTTGGTTAATGAGGGGACTTTCCCTGTGATGACCGAAAAGGTCACTGTCTCAGTCATGAACCTAGGATGGTGGCCTCCAGACCATGCAGTTTGCCACATGGGGTCGAGCTGGAGGCAGGCCTCGCGCACTTCGTAGACAGGGACGATTTTCCATTGATCCAGACCTTCGATAAATCGGCGCACCTTCTTGTCTTCTTTGCTAGGAGGAACGATGACAGGTTTGGAATCATCGGGTTCTTTCTTATACAGCTCAGGTGGGTTTGTTCCGGAAGGGTGGATCATCAGAAGTTCCACGTGATGAGTTTTTGCATACGCCTCCCACTTCTTGATACGACTGAGGAAATTCTTCTTATCGTTCGCCAATTCCTTGCGAGAGTTCAAAAGATTCACGGGCGCGCACATGACCATAACGTGCTTTGACCCGGGGTGTTGTTCGAAGTGCTGTGTAATTTTTCCAATCTCGTCATCTAGACCGTGGCCAGGGTCTTTGTAAGTAGTGAGCTCGATGTGATGCATCTTCCCAAGGATCTCCAAATAACGTCGTGCGCCACCTGAGTAGATTCCCGAGGAGCCCAAGTGACGGTCATAGGCTACCAGGAGAGGTTTGGACTGTAGCGCGGTTAGATTGAGGTGGTGGAGGTCTTTTGCTGATAGCTGATTTTTCAGAACGTTGATTTCCCTGCCTTGGTCGGTTCGTAGAGTGACTGACTGACCGTTCATAGAGACCAACTGTCCCCAGATGGTAGTCCCCTTGGTGGACGTCCATGTCCTCATCTCCTTGGCTTCATTAGGCACTTCGGCAAAACAGAAAGAGGTCACTAACAGATAAATGGCGAGGCTGAGGAGTTTCATGGGATGGAGGTTATGTGAATTCTGGTCTGGGAGTGTGTCACACAGCGTCTGAGTAGAGGCACTGGAAGATATTCATGTTCAACTGGAGTCGCTTTGCAAGGCGACTTTTCTCATCCGGGTGGACGAATAGCTACGGATCAGCTTCACCCTTTGTGACTGTCAGGTGTCGGACGCCCTAGTCTAAGGATGAAGACCTTTTCCGTGGAGGTGGATCATCCTTGCCGTGATTCGGAGACGGTTGTTTTTTCACAGTGCTAGACCATTGGCTGGCTTTCCGTCCCCCTGCGCCATTGAAAATTCGCAAAAGGAAGCGCCATTTGTTTCTGCACTCATTTTCCCCTCGGCCATGTCGTTAGAAGAATCTCCTTGGAACAGCGGTGGAGGAAACTATATTAGCAGCTGTTGAATATAAATACATGAAGCATATATCATGTTCCATCATCGACTCAGGAGAGAGGTGACCCTGCATTTTTTCCTTATGCGACCAGTCATTCTCAATGAAACCCAGCACACTGCAAACCCCTAGAAATCAATCAATGAAACTGTATTCACGCCGTAACCTGTGCTTTGTCATCCTGTTTCTGATCACAGCATTCCTCTGTTTTCAGCTTACTCAGCAGACTGATTCTACTGCAGATGCTAATTCTCGAGCCGATTCCCGAGCTCGATCCCATACCGCAACGACGCGGCAAGACCGAAATGGGATGGTTGTCACCCGGCGTGCTCCCGTCCGTGCTGTTGAGAACAAAGGGGGAATTTGGAAAATCGGTCGGCCCGGCCCCAGACCAGCTGTGATCCGTGGCGCCGATCATCAGCGCCGGTTCGGCACAGCGGTTACCCGCAAAATTCCGGATGTGATCAGGTATAGTAGACCTTCCGTGATGGCGATGATTCCTGCCGATGGTCGTGAGGAGCTCCTGCCTCAGGAAATCGATGCGCACACTCTGAAAAGTAGACGCATGGTTCTCGATACAGCATCACTGGACCGTATTGTTAATGGAGAGAGCAACCATCTACTTGCACCTACTCCCGGGAATGAAGTGCTGGATCTCAAGATCGAAAAAATCCGCACTCGCACGGAGCAAACCCACTCACTGATGGGCAAGATCGCAGGGGAGGAACTGAGTATGGTCAACATCGTTTACCACGATGGCATCGTGCATGGCACCGTAGCTCGCTACGATAAGAATCAGCACTTTGAATACCGTGTCCTGCTGGACGGACACATGATGGTGCGCGAACTCGATGTAGCCAGCATCCCCTGGCGCTGTGGTAAAGCGGACGAGGGTGCGGAAGCCGCAGACAACGCTGGTGCAGATCAAGGGCATACCTGTGGTCCAAACTGCAGTCACGGAGACGAAGAAATCACCATTGTTCCGGCTCCTGAATTGGTTTCGCAGGAGACCCCTGTGGAGTCTGCTGACACCTCAGGCTGGACCACCATTGATGTAGTTGTCGGCTACGGTGCGCAAGCTAGATCCAATCAGGGTGGAGTTTCCGCGATGGAAGCTCACATCATCGCCGCCGTGGACCGGATGACCAATGCCTTCGCCAACAGCCAGGTGACCAGCACCGAGCTCATGCTTCTGGGCACGATCGAGGATCCCAGCTACGCCTTCCCCGGTGACGACGCCGGTGATATGGGCAGTGTGGACGAACTCGGAGATTTGAGCGATGGCAACGATGGGAAACTCGATGATGTCACCGACTATGCCACGACTCTTGGCGCCGACCTCATCGCCTTTGTCTGCGATGCCTCTCAGGGCAACACCGCTGGTATCGCCAATCGCCCAGGCCGCTACAGCATTTGTGCGCGCACTGCGATGTCCAGCTCCAGCTTTACCTTCAGCCATGAGCTCGGTCATAATTTGGGGGCGAGGCACAGTTGGGGGGATTCAGACGATACGACCACCAACACATCACGCTTTGGTTTACGTTTCGAGGGGAGTGGAGGAAACCGCTACCGCACGATCATGGCATACAGCAACAGCCCGTCATACTCCACCAGCCGCATCCCTCATTACGCCAATACCAATGTCTTGTATGATGGCACTCCGACAGGTCTTGCAGACGGCAGTAACCAGACCGGTAATGGCGACATCGACCCTGTTTACATTTCAGGCGGTTTTGACGGCTCAAACCCGAGTCTCGGTGCCAGAAATGGCGAAATGTTCCTGGTGCAGTCTGGAAACAACGGCGCAGTCTACGCCTCCAATCGAGCGACCCGGACAGCCTTAGACGTGACCAGCCCCACCCTCGGGTTGCAATGGGCCGCAGGCTCCACCCAGACCATCAGCTTCACTGGTGGCGACATGGACTACACGGCCGACATCGACCTCTATCAAGGTGGCGTTTTCCAATACAAGATCGCGGATGACATCGAAGCCATCGACCACAACTATTCCTGGACCATCCCACTCGCTCAGGATGGTGGTAATAATTTCACCATCCGGGTGACCCTCAACCATAAGGACGATCCGGTATCCTCTTATGCGGAAAGCTTGAACTTTGTAATTCAGGGAACGAATGATCTTATTCTGAACACCCCAATCGGTGGCGAAACCTGGACTCGCAACACCGTCCAGAACATCACCTGGTCCTCGAGTTACGGCGGCAATGTAAGCATCGAATACATCAAGGGTGGGGGCAGTCCGGTCACCATCGTCGCCAGCACTCCGGACGACGGCACTTACGAGTGGACCATTCCTTACGATTTCCCGACGGATACGGATTACATCATCCGGGTCACCAGCGATGTCTCACCTTTCGACTCAAGCCAGAGTGCCGCCAGTTTCAGTATTGTCGCACCCAGTAACACGATTCTTTCTGAAAATTTAGACACAGACCCCGGTTTCACCGCTAGTGGCGTGTTCGAGTTCGGTGCTCCCGGTGGCTCCAATGATGCAGACAGTGCCAACACCGGCACCAACATCTATGATACCGATCTCGATGACACGGCATACTCCCCAAGCACCCTGACCACTCAGGCTATAGACTGCTCCAACCACACCAATATCATGTTGGAGTTCTACGCCCACGTCTTTGTCTACTCAGGATATACCGTGTCGTTTGAAATCTCCACCGATGGCAGCAACTGGTCCACGCTTTATTCAGAAGACGGAATGGAGGCCCGGAATTGGAGTCGATACAGCTATGACATCACCTCTGTCGCATCGGGGGAATCCACTGTTTACGTCAGATGGGCCATGTCGGGCGGCGGCTCCCAGTGGACCGGTGGCGGACTTGCTATCGATGACATCACCATCACCGGAGATTTCATCCCAGCCGATGATGTCTCGCTAGTTTCACCCAATGGCAGTGAGAGCTGGGTGCGCGGAGATTCGAAGCCGATAACGTGGGTTTCCTCCATGTCCGGCAACGTCGATATCGAGCTCTTCAAAGGGGGAGTGAGTGCAGGCATGATCGCCACGGAGACCGCGAATGACGGACAGTTCAACTGGCTGCTACCCACCTCTCTGACGGCGGGCAGCGATTACAGCGTCAGGATCACCAGCACGACCCAAGCTTCACGAACGGATGAAAGTGATTCCGATTTCCAAATCGTGATTCCAGGCGGGGCTTTCTACACTGAAAACCTAGATACTGACCCGGGCTACACCGCATCGGGCGAATTCGAGTATGGTAGTCCAAGTGGCAACAATAGGCCTTCTTCAGCTCAATCAGGGAGTAATATGTATGACACCATTCTGGACAGCACCTCATATTTCACGGGCTCCCTGAGATCAGTTGCGATCGATTGTTCGAGTTACGAAAATGTGAGTCTGCAGTTTTGGTCGCACATTTATATCACAAGTAATTACCAGATTGTCTTCGAGGTTTCCAATGACAACAGCACCTGGCACAATCTTTACACCTCATCCGGAGTCATCACGAATAACTCCTGGGTGCAGCGGGATTACGACATTTCTGATTGGGCGGATGGCAAATCCGCGGTCTACATCCGCTGGTCAATGAACAATCCTACCGAGACGTATTCCCCGTACAATGGTGGAGGTCTAGCCATCGATGACATCAGTCTCAGTGGCGACTTCATTCCCAGCCAACCCACCTACGATTCCTGGGCCGCGGGGCCTGGAGTGGAAGTGGACTCTAACGGCGACGGTGTCCAGAACGGCATCGCATGGGTGTTAGGCGCCGCCAGTCCTGCTACCAGTGCAACTTCAATCCTACCCACGGTGGATAACACTTCGGAACCCGACTATATGATCTTCAATTATCGGCGCGCTGATGTAGCTCATGATGCTCTCAACACGACCATTGAAGTTGAGTATGGTAGCGATTTGTTGGGATGGACCACTGCGGTTCACGACAATGACAACGTCAAGATCAGTGTGGACGATGACTTCTACGGCACAGGAATCGATCGGGTCCAAGTCAAACTGAAGCAAAGCCTCGGCGCTGAAGACCGTTTATTCTGTCGCCTAAGAGTCACTGTAGACGAGTAATCGACCACTGGATCAGCGCTCTCATTGCGAACGAAAAAGGGACATTCAAGAAACAGGGAATAGAAATGGAGGATTGGCCGCAGTGCGCCTTCTTCTTGATGGAACGTGAAGTCGTTTAGCGGCTGTTCTGTAGCCAGAAAAAAGCCGGCGTGGACGAATCCACGACGGCTTTTTGGTTGAATGATTGTTGAGTCGTAAGATCAGTCGGAAAGCTCTGCTTGAGCCCGGTAATTTTGATAAAGACGACGTGGTAGAGTTTACTTCATCACGTAAACATCCATGTATTCCGGAAGTTGATTCGCATATTTTCTCCGCTGTGCCGGAGTGACATACACATCAAAGACGTAGTATTTGCCTTTCGAAGCAGTTTTGCGTGTCACGGCACTTCCGCGGTCTTGGACGAGAAAATTTCCGTCGCCTACGATCCCTTTCAATTTTGGAATGGATAGTTTAGTTCCGAATTTGAATTTGGGGTGGGCGGCTACGGTGACTCCGATCTTGGACCGCTTGGTTTTAGGACAGGCATTTCGTGAGCCCCATTTGTCCTGTCCAATCGAATAGTAGGTAATTCTGGCCCGGATTTTCACTCGTTTTGGCTTGGAGGCGGTATCGGATAAATCGTGCAGTGCCGGAGATGGCTGCGTGGTGCTGTTGGCTTGAGACACCTGTGTGAATACGGGGGAAAACAGCAACAAGATGATTGCTGTGATACGGCTGGATATGGGCTTCTTGGCTGAGGTATTTGAAGGCATTGTATTGGGGGTTTGGTGATAAAATGACTAGTGAGAGGAGCGACGTTTTTTCGCGTCGAGAGGCTTGGGGGAGGGGCGTGTAATCTCTTAAGTCATTGTGAGTCAACTCTCATTTCTATTTTTTTTAGTGTCGAGGGGGGCTAATGACCATGCTTGAGACGTGGTTTAGCTACCCAGAGAGGGGGCGAGCCGTGAATGGTGGCTCGATGCCAAAAGGCTCAGAAAAACACGGCCTGAACCTTGTTTTATCTACCGCTATGGCGCTTCAGCAGCGTGCGTCCAGACACGAAAAAGGATCGTGGAGACGCAAGGCATGGACAGGGTGCATTTGATCCATTTCGGTCAAATATCGACACAATGGTGCCCATCAAGGGGGATTGCAGGACGACTAGGCTAGGGATTTTTTACCGCCAAATACGCCAAAGAAGCGAAAATTTCATATCCTGATACAACATTCCTGATGATTCCCATGAAGCTTTTAGAGCAGCACAGTGACCGCGCTCTAAAAAGACCCTATTTTCGCGTAATTGGCGTATTTCGCGGTCTAATCTGTGCCTACTGTGTTTTTATTCTCCCTGGCTTGAGTGGCCTGGGGTGATGTTGTGGAATACGGTGATCGATAGCGGAGGTAGTGTTGCAGTCACGCTGCCGTCACGCACTTCGACATCTTTGCCCGCGCCCCAGGTAGGTTGTTCATCGTACGGAGACTTGCCGGCGAACGACCAGCTGGACAGTTGATCGGTCGCTTGAAAACCCGGGATGTTGAGGGTCGTTTCCTGGGCCTGCTGGGTGCGATTGACCACCCAGATGGCGAGCTTCGAGGAGTCTTTCGAGGAGCTGGCCCAGCAGCGGATGGGGCCATCGGGGCAATCGACCGCCACCATTCTGTCCTGCAAAAAACGTCCCATGATCTCGATGGCACGGCCTTGTGGTAAAATGGAGTTATCCGGAGCGAAGGCGTTGGCATAGTCGGTTGGGTTATTTTTGCCCCACGGATTGTGGGTCACCCAGAAATGCAGGAAACGCACGCGATCATCCATCGCCACACCGGTGGCTAACATTTCAAAGGTAATCATCGCGCTGGTGATGCTGTTCTTCTCACGATCAGCAGGCACGTCCTTGACCCCGGCGCAGAAACTCGAGAATTCGGTGATGAGAATCTCGGTGCTTTGCTTCCGGTCATCCGGTGCCACCTTGTCGATGATCGAGAGCACCTTAGCAGAATCCTTCATGAATGATCCCGTGCTATTCAGATAGTCTTCATAGGTCTTCATCCAGCCCATGTAGTGATGGACGACAACAAAGTCCACGAGCTCTGGAAATTGTGCGAGGGCTTCGGTGGCGTAAGCCTTGCCGCTGAAAGTTCCAAGACCGACCCGGATGCTGGGATCGACCTTCTTCATCCGTGTGGCCATTTTCTGATAGAGTTTTAAGTATTGCTCCTTGGGCATCAGCTTGCGCAGCTGGGGGAGATCCACTTCGTTTCCTATCTCCCAGTATTTGATACCGAGCTTGCGCGTGACGTTGGCGTAGCGAACCCATTCCTCGGCATTGCGGAGGATGTCTTCCTCCGTGAACTCGGCACCGGGGAAAAGGTGTCCATGGCTGGAAACGAGCACCACTGGCTCCGTGTTGCTCGCACGACACATGGTGATGAACTCATCGAAATCGAGTGTTTCTGCCTTGTAGCTTCCATCCGGGTTCACAGCCCACGACCACGGACCTGGGTATTTTTTCTTGGTGATGACCCGAGGTTGCAAAGCGACCTCCTTGGGGGCTCCCAGACGCAAGTCGTGGAACAGGTAGTTCTCGGCAAGCGTTCCCATTGGAAAGCGTAATGAGCCTGTGCGCATGGACTTGAACACCCCTGCAAACGGTTTGATGTCCGGACCTGTCGCATCGTCGTTGAGAAAACTCATGCAATAGCCAGTGGGATTGACCTCGATCCGCCGTGTGGTCTTGCTGCTATCAATGCCGATCACAACGCCTGTCGCGTCCGCTTTTTCTGACTCAACAGCCCCGAGGGGTTCAATCAGACCCGCCGAGAGCAGCACCGTCAAACAGGCAGACAAGGCCCCGGAAAGCAGTCCTCTGCGGGGTTGAACTTTCGTTCTGCTGGCAAATGCTTGAAGTGAGGTGGTAGCGCGTGCTGTCATGGGATGGGTTAATGGACGAGTGATGGGGCCGAGGGAAGCGATGTCCCAGCCTCCCTACTAAACGGTGATGAAGTGGCACTTGTATCAAAATCGATCGATTTCATTAAAAATGGGCTGCGTCCTGTTTGTTGCACCGCCATGGTGAAGTCTCTGCGCTTGGCGCATGAGAATAAAAAACGCCGCATCCCTGGTCAGGAGCGGCGCTTTGTTGAAGTCGTATTGGAAAGTCTAGAGGTTAACGACGCCGGCGAAGCAAACCAAGACCGCCGGCCAATCCGAGTAGCGCCAATGAGCTGGGCTCTGGAACTGCTTGTAGGGTAACTCCTGCGTAGCTGAAGTAGTAACTGGATTGATTATTTCCTGTCCCATCGTCCGCGAATACCTGAAGTTCACCTGCAGAGTTGGCTGTCGCTTCGCCGAGGCTTAAGTAGTAGGCTGTAACGCCTGAGGTGATGTCTAGATCGGTAAAGACGCTGCCAGTATCAGTAGGGTTCGTTACTGGAGCCTGAGTGAGTGCCGTTGGGGTCAAGCCGGCGGAAAAGTTGGTGTTGAAATAGTATAGATTCGTGTAAATGGCTCCGACATTATAAGATTGATTCGGAATCAAGTTTGTAATCGTGGTGACAGCGATTTCAGGAATAAGGCTGTGGTTGAATCCAGTTGAGGCGTCAATGGTTGTGTTTGAGATGGACCACCCATGGTCGGTTACAGCTTCGCCAGTCGATAAATCAACGGTATTACCAGTATTGGCATCGATGAATGTTCCAGCTTCAGCAAGTGTAATGGCCGATGCAGTTCCTGCTGTCATCGAGACAATGGATATGAGGGTCATCAATCTGAACGTGTTTTTCATAGTAGTGATAATAATTTTTTAAGTTTAATTTTAGAACTAGATTGGGGCCTGAAATCTAATACACATATTAGATGATAATATGTAGATTAGCTCTTTCTATACACTATTGAAAAGAAGTGATAATGCTCAGACAGTCAACGACTTTTGATAGTGTAGGATACTCATGGGAATACTTATTATTTTATAACTTGCTTATGTCGAGTCACTTGGTTGTTAGCCTTTCACTGAAACAATTTGTATGTGTATTTGATGGGTTCTGTCACGAGATGCTTGGAAAGCAGTTTTTATCATAATAGAAACTAAAAATTCACGGTGGAAGAGCGAGGTCGAGTGATGCACTATGGTTTGCGAAATTCGCTGTCACACGGTTAGTTTTTCTAACGAATTTTGAACCTGTTAGCAGAGACTCCAAAGACGGGTGTTGGATGGCTGCTCTTGTTAATTTCTTTGAGGAATTGGAGCAAGAGAGACGGCAGCTCAACATTCTGGTCAGAATGAGCTCTTAGCTTTCTCCCTTCGAGGTCGAGGCGGCGAGGACTTTGAGGAGCATAACCCAGATGGTAATGGCGAGGATGGCAAGCGGGAGCTGAAGTTCCGGCGGGAAGGAATAGACCATGAAGGCCATCGGAATCCAGAACGCCCAGTTGGCGATCAGGACAGGCAGCATCTGGGTTCCCCAAAATGTTCTGAAGGGGAAGATACGTTTGCGCACGGCCTCGAAGGAGAAGCCTTGGTTTTTCCAAAGATAGGAAAAACATTGATAGGGGTTGGCTAGGAGAACGGTCCAGACGAACTGATCAAAGGCGACCTTGGTCGCGAGCACGCCGAGGGTATTCCCCGCTCCGAACCACTCGTTCTGCAAGGGATAGCGATAGTAGGTCGAGAGCCCCATGAGACCGAAGAGAGCAAAATTGAAGACCGCGTTCAGGCTGTTCTCACGTGTCCACTGCCTCGTCTCAGAAGACATGACACTAACAAATTCCACCAAGAACCCAACAGATAAGCCCATACCGATCATGGGAAAGAGGGGCCCCATGATTTCCTGAGCCGTGACCAAACCAGCAAAGATGAAATGCGTTGCTGGCACGGTGTAATAGAGGATGGAAATAGCCGCCATCAGGGTCCAGACTATCAAGGCTGGCTTGAAGGTCATCTTAGCAGCCTGAACACCCAGACGGATGCTGCCGCTGATCATGTCATCCCAGTATGGCGGGTCGGCAGCGACCTGATGGGCGTCGTAATTCCAGACCAACGACTCCTCAGAGAGCTGATTGCGGCCACGGTAATGTCGGCGTCCGCTGCTGGATGAAGCCAGTGGCTGGTCGAGTGTCAGTTGGTAAAACATGGCAGGGAAAGGGTGAAGAATGACTGAATGAGAAGAACTTCGAAAAAGCAGAAGTGTTCTGGATAGCGATGCGTATCGGGGAGCAGGGAGTCCTGGTTCTTTTGCCGCGAAGCTAGCAGCCCATGTGCCAACGCGTATGAAAGGCACTCATCGAATGAAGCCATGTATTTAAGGTGGCAGTGAAGAGACTCAACAATCTGCCGTTATCCCCCTAGATTGATGCAGAATCTCCCCTCATCGCACAAGGGCGAGAGGGGAGATGTAAGGGGGGCTTGCGTGGGTGTTAGATCTCCATATCATGAATGCATTAGCTGTGTTCATGTGGGGAAATCGGCTCAATCAATTAGTATCCTAACATTTTCATGTCCCATTCAGGGAAGGGGTCTGTCATGTTTTCCGTCCACTTTTTTCGATCCATTGCGATCTCTGTTTCCGTGAGCAGGCATGCGTCTAACATGTCTGTCAGCGCTTTCTGATCCATGTTTCTGCCGATGAGAACGATTTCTTGTCGGCAGTCGCCGTTGTTGCCTTTCCAGACGCGCTCGATGTGTGCCCGGTCGTCCGGCCAATATTCCTCGGGGATGGCCGCCCAAAAATAGCCGGCGCATTGGTGGCGGGAGACGGCTCCCGACTGCGACCAGAAACCGGCATGCATCAGGCGAGTCGCTAACCAAAAGACACCTTTTGAACGAATCACTCCCGGCCACTCTTGTTGCAGGCAGTGGTAAAAGCGCTCGGGATGAAATGGGACGCGGCGTTCGTAGATGAAGTTAGAGATACCGTATTCCTCGGTTTCCGGAGTGTGCTCGACCAGTGAATCGAGCCAGCCTTTTTGCGCGGAAGCCTGGTCGGGATCATAGAGCCCGGTGCCGATGACGGCATCGAGTGGGATTTGAGCTTCCTGGGTATCGTAGACTTTCGCCTGTGGGTTGAGGGCGCGAATCATGCCGTGAACGGTGTTCAATTCCTCAGGGGAAACGAGGTCCGTCTTGTTGACGAGAATGACATTGGCGAAGTCCACTTGATCGGTGAGCAGGTCGACAATGCTGCGCTCGTCTTCATCGCCGACCGCTTCGCCCCGGTCATCGAGAGACTCGGTGCTGCTGTAATCGTGCAGGAAGTTAGGCGCATCCACCACGGTCACCATGGTATCGAGCCTGGCAATATCGCCGAGCGACTGACCATTTTCGTCCTCGAAGGTGAAGGTCTCGGCAACTGGCATCGGCTCGGACACACCGGTAGATTCGATGACGAGGTGATCGAAGCGGTTCTCGCGCGCGAGCTTACCCACTTCCACCAGGAGGTCTTCACGCAGGGTGCAGCAGATGCATCCATTGGACATCTCGACCATTTTTTCCTCGGTCTGGGAAAGCGAGGCGTCGCTCGAGCGAATCAGGTCGGCATCGATATTGACCTCCGACATGTCATTGACGATGACGGCAATTCGCTTGCCCTCGCGGTTGCGTAGGAGGTGGTTGAGTAGGGTGGTTTTTCCTGCTCCGAGGAAGCCGGAGAGGACGGTCACGGGTAGTTCTTTTTTCGCATTCATAACTGAGCAAAGGAGGCGGGTTCTGGAGTTTCGGCATCGTCTGGATCGATCGCGCACTCGCAGTTGGTGCAGCAGTCGAGGTCACGATTCATAAAGCCGGCATCGGCGTAGGTTTTGAGGTTTGCTTCGACTTCCGGTAGCCCCAGTCGGGTGGCAATCTCGGCGGCGATGACTCCGAAGCGTGCACGGAATTTGTAGATGAAGCAGAAGAGCGCGTTGCGATGCACGAGCGCAGGCCCGCTGTAAAAGAGTCCCGGAGTCCGTGTCGATTCATCGGCTTCCTCGGTGAAAATCGGGTTGTTTGATTCGTCATATTCGAAGTGGTCGGAGACGATTCCGAGACCATTGTGGAAGCCATTGGCGAGGATGGGTCGAGTGGTTGTTGCCAACGGTATCTCGTCCTGGTCACGCAAGGTCCAAAAGCCCGGGCCCTTTTCAATGCTCTTGATGGTGGTGTTTTTCACAAACTCGATCAGCCCAGCTTTCTCGGGCGTTTTCAGAAGCTCGCGGAGCCGATCCAGGGTGCGTGGACTGAGTGAACGTGAAGGATCAGGATCGTCCGACGCCCACGGCTCACCTCGCGAAATCAGACGCACGGATTTCCCCAGATGAACTAGGTTCAAGGCGGCATCAACACCACTTTCGTATCCTCCGATCACGGTGAACTCGTCACCCTCAAGCGCCGACCAATCTGGCACGCGCGAGCTGTGCAGGGCGTGTTCAGCTCCGGGGAAATCATGGTCGCGCGGGTGGAAGAACTGTCCGGCGGCCCAGACCACGTAGTCGGCATGAATCTCGCCTTGCTCGGACTGCACGATAAATCTAGCCGATTCCTTTTTCACACTAGTGACTTTCACCCCCGGGCGGACGGGAAGCTGAAAGTGAGAAACGATTGCTTCCAGATACTTGGCGTAGCCTTCTCCGTTAGGGTGCTGGGTATGGAGAAAATCAGCCGGGGAGGTGTCGGGATCGATGGAGTTCAGATCGGTGAGGCCGAATGCGTTCGAGTAAAACGAGGGCGTCAGCAGGGACATCGTGTTTGGCCAGGCGCGAAACGCGGCTCCGACTTCTCGCGCGTCGATGACAAGTTGGTCGGTCACTCCGGCGCGCTGCAGTGCGAGCGATACGCCCAGTCCAGCTGGGCCAGCGCCGACAATGAGGACTCGGGTGTGTGTGATGTGGAGATGTTTTTTCATGCTTCGGAGAGTGCTTGTTGGAACCAGCCGACGACCTTTTGGTGATAAGGCGCGCCGTAGAGACGGATGAAGGTTTGCGTTTCTGCGGCGTTCTCGTCCTCGAGCACGGACAGGCGTTCGCTGCAGTAATCGTGATTGAGAGTGAGCCCGGCGCGATCGATCATCGTGCTGCGCCAATCGTGGTAGTTGGTGAACAGGTTCATGGTTGTTAGGTTTGAGTTAGTTAAAAAATGAGAGCGCCGCCCCAAGCGATGATGAGGGCAAAACCGGAGGCCCAGGCCATCTGCCGAGCGCAGAGTTTTGCCGCGAATTTCCAACGCATTTCGCGGATGATGGTGAACACCGTCACCAGGCAGGGTAGGAGAACTCCGGCGAGGTAAACGGTTGTGAGCACTTGCGCCGGCGTGCTCAGCGCCACCTTCAGTGAGCCGCTGGTGCTATCCAACAGACCGATCGCGATACCGTCTTTGCGGATCGATCCGAGAATCACCGCAGGGGCGGCTTCGCCGGGAAGATGAAAGATGGCGAGCATCGGAGCGAGCAGCTTGGAGAGACCGTGAAGCACCCCCAGCCAATCCAACAACGCGGCGGCAAGGCAGATCACGATGAAGACCGGAAAGGCCATGACGACAAAGGATTTCAAGCTGCTGGCGACCTCGCGCAACACCGAGCGCCATGAGGGTGGCGCGAGCGAGTCAGGCTTCGTCAGGATGAGTTGATTGCTGGCTAACCGAAGGATCTTTGGCGTGGTGAAGCGCAAGTAAACCAAGGTGGTCAGCGCGAGCACGATGAGGTAAACCACCCCCATCCCTGTCATCCCCGCAGCCGCAAAAACGGCGAGAGTGGCGGGCAGCTGATAGGAACAGGCCGAGCCGAAGGAAATGGCGGACACACAAGCACCACGCGAGCAGCTGTGACATGACCGACTGGAAACAATGGCCGGAACCTTGCAGCCAAAACCCATCACCACCCGCACGAGGTCACGCCCGCCAATGCCAAAGGGCCGCAGCCATGGGTGCACGGCCAGCGAGATCCGATCGATCAAGCCACTCGACTTGTAGACCGCCAACATCAGCGAAAAACTCAGAATGGTCGGCACGGCATAGAGGATGAGAAACGGCAGCATCGCCAACAGTCCGTAGTTTCCTCCAAACAGGGCACTGGGCAAACTCGGCCAGGCGGCCACCATCGTGAGCCCAGGCTCTAGCAGAGTGGCGAGAGGGTCGTAGAGCCAGTTGGCAAAGCGATTGGTATAGATCATCGAAACGACCGCTGGAGCGAAGAGCAGCAAAAGTGCCACGAGAGGCTGTGAACTGGCACGCTCGAGCAGGCTCTCGCGTTGATCTTTCGAAGGGGCCGGAAGATCGAGCTGCGCAGGAAGTGATTCAGGAAAGCGGCCGAGTGTGCTCGAGGGCGCGGAAGCGACGGCGCGGATGGCATCGGCCTGCTGAGCCTGTAACTGGCGCGCATTGAGCAGGAAAACAGGCACCCCAAGTCGCTCCGAAAGTTCCTTGGTTTGAACCTGGTGCTCGGGGTCCAAGCGGTCTTGAAACGTGAGTGCGATAAAGCCTCGTTTTCCGGCAATGGACGGCAGCAGCGCCGGGAGCTCTTCGGCGGCGCGGTCGGCGCGGGCGACCAACATCACGCGATCGGAGTCGACAACCTGAGCCATGGCCGATCGACTCGCCGAGCTCTCGGACTCACGCAAAATCCCAGGGGTATCGGTCCATGCGATCTCTCCATCGCGATACGTCTCACAGGCAATCGTGGACCCTCGAAAGTTTTCAGGGAATGGCAACTTACCAGTGAGTGAGGCCAGAAGCTGAGTCTTCCCCACACTCTCCCCGCCACACACCACACAGGTGCAAGTGGGAGATGTACAAGAACCTACCTTGCGTGCCTCGGCACGATGGCGAGACGATGAGGCTAGCGGTGAATGGGGCGTGAGATTGATCATTGGGAGACGAGGAAATCGCGATGAAGCCGCCGCTGAATCAGCACGCAACGCGCATGGCTTATCGATGGAACTGCGAGACGGCGGCGAACTAGATTCTCTGCCAGAAGCGTGTGGATCAGTTGGCGTCTCGCTAACGCAACTAAGTTGCAAAAGTGGTCAGTGACAAGAACTAATGCAACAAAGTTGCGTTTGTGGATGGCCTTAGTTCGCTGAGTGCCCCTTGTGGCCGATGTTTTTTCAGTGCAAATCGGTCGTGTTGCGCTAGTTCATGGAGCAGCGCGATCGATATGTGACCGATGAAAATTTACCTAATCCTAATGATGATGTGTTCAAGTTTACTGGCTGAAAATGGAATGTCTGAGAAGCAGGCTGAAGAATTGGTGGAGCTGGCTTTGGCTGGTTTGAACCGAGAATACCCGAACAAACCAGGCCAGGTGATGAAGACGGCCGAGGATGTGATTTCGCCGCGTGAGATGTCGCCTGTATTTTTCGGACACTTCGACTGGCATTCGTCGGTGCACGGTCACTGGACCTTGGTGCGGATGCTGCGGCACTTTCCCAAGGCGGAATGGAATGCCAAGGTGAGGGCGGCATTGGATGCCAAGCTGACCAAGCAGGGGCTGCAGAAAGAGGCGGACCGACTTGCCGAGCATCCATCGTTCGAGCGCATGTATGGCTGGGCCTGGGCGCTGCGTCTGGGGCTGGAACTGCGTGCACTGGAGGACGAGCAGGGGAAACGATGGGCGGCTGCCTACCTGCCGCTGGAGCAAGTGATCGTGGGGCATGCCAAGGCTTATTTGCCGAAGCTCGACTGGCCGGTGCGCTGCGGTTTTCACCCGGAGTCCGGTTTTCCCCTGAGCCAGATGCTCGATTGGGCACGCGGCACGGGCGACGATGCATTTGAAAAATTGTTAGTTTCCAAAGCGCGCCAATTCTACGGCAAGGACAGCGCCTACCCAGTGCGCTACGAGCCGAGCGGAAACGACTTCTTTTCCCCGGGATTGAACGAAGCGGATCTGATGCGGCGCGTGCTGCCTACCGCTGAATTCCGCCAGTGGTTGGCGGCCTTTTTCCCGAACTTTGATCTGGGAAATCTCAGCCAGCCGGTATCGGTGAGTGACTTGGACGACGGGCACCTGGTGCACCTTGTCGGGCTCAACCTGAGTCGGGCGTGGACCATGCGCGGCATCGCCGGAGTGCTCGATGGACCGGAAAAAGCGACCCTGCTCGAAGCCGCCAAAAAGCACCAGGAAGCCGGCCTGAAAGACACCTTCAGCGGCAGCTACGAAGGCGAGCATTGGTTAGGATCCTTTGCGGTCTACCTGCTGACCGGTGTCGGGCAGTAAGGGGCGGACATCGCAGGGATGTCATGGTGCGATCCCCGGCAGCCTAGGGATCGCGCGTGCTGGTTAGGCCTTCTGATAGGGATACCCAACACTCCCATCAATCAGCCAAAGCTTGGCGTTTGGGCGCTTTGTGGCCGCTCCACTAACAAGAAACCTTAAAAAATCCACTTGATGTATTTAGTTATTTAGCTAATTAAAGAATAGATGGAATTGAGAAAACGAGCGATGGTATTCAAGGCCCTAGGGCATCCGGCACGATTGGCAGTGGTGGAGCGGCTTGGTCGGGGGGAATGCTGCGTGTGCGAGATTCTCGACGGCACCGAGTTCGCGAGCTTGAGTGGCGCGACGCTTTCCCAACATTTGTTAGTGTTGAAAAACGCGGGAGTGATCGGCGCAGAAAAGCGGGGCATCAAGATTTTCTATCGTCTGCTGATGCCCTGCGTGGCGCAGATTTCACTCTGTGTGGGCGATGCAACAGAGCTTCAAACCTAATCGTCACCATGAAAATTCCAACAGAAGAGCTTAAAACCGCCGGCTGGTTGGTCGGTATCTTATCGGCATTGTATTTTCTGCCGGTCGGCACCCCGCGCTTTGACAGCGCGGTGAACGAATCGCTTGAGCTCGCCAAGTGGTATGCCCGCGAGCATGTCATCCTCTGTTTGGTTCCTGCTTTTTTCATCGCTGGAGCGATCGGGGCATTCATCAGCCAGAACTCTGTGATCCGCTACCTCGGGGGCAAGGCGAAGTCGGTAGTCGCTTACTCCGTAGCTGCGGTATCAGGCACGATTCTCGCGGTGTGTTCCTGCACGGTGCTACCGCTCTTTGCTGGAATTTATCGTCTTGGGGCTGGCATTGGTCCGGCGACTGCTTTTTTGTATTCCGGTCCGGCGATCAATGCGCTCGCCATCATTCTAACGGCTCGGGTGCTGGGCTGGGAACTGGGGCTCGCTCGTGCCATCTGCGCCATCGTATTTTCCGTGGTGATTGGCGTTGCCATGGCCTGGTTGTTCCGCAAGGAGGAGGCCGAACGTCAGTCGCAGGTGGCCCAAATGCCAGAAGAAGAACCCTCTCGCCCGCTGTGGCAAACGGCGTCTTTTGTAGGCGCACTGATTGGAATTTTAGTCTTTGCCAACTGGGGTGGCGCTGGAGACCCGGGGTTTTTCGGAAAAGTTTACACGCTCAAATGGCTGATCACCTCCACCTTTGCGCTACTGCTGGGGCTGATGCTGTGGCGTTGGCATGCATGTTCGGCGCTGAAGATTGCCGTCACCGCGCTGGCCACAGCCGCCGCTGGCCTCATCTTTGGAAAACCGGAAGCCGCCTTCCTCGCTGCCACGGCTGGGCTGGCATGGATGACGGCCGGACGTGACGGCGAGATTGGCGAATGGTTCGATCAAACCTGGTCGTTTGCGAAACAAATCATCCCTTTACTTGTCGGCGGTGTGCTGGTCGCAGGACTGCTGCTCGGGCGCCCTGGCCAAGAAGGGCTGATTCCATCCGAATGGATTGCTTCCCTGCTCGGCGGCAATTCGCTTGGAGCCAATGCCTTCGCCTCTGTCGCTGGCACCTTGATGTATTTCGCCACCCTCACGGAGATTCCGGTGATCCAAGGCCTGGTGGGGAACGGCATGGGCAAAGGCCCGGCGCTGGCCCTGTTACTGGCCGGGCCTGCCCTGAGTTTGCCAAACATGTTAGTGATTCGCTCCATCCTTGGAACCCGCAAGACCCTCTCATTTGTGGCGCTCACGGTGGTTCTTTCCACGGTCACCGGCTGGGCATTCGGCATGCTTTTTTGAGCGATTTCTTACTCACCATCAACCCATTGATACCATGAAAATACAAATACTCGGCACCGGTTGTGCCAAATGCAAAGCCTTGACCTCCGCCACCCAAGCGGCTGCCGACCGTCTAGGTCTCGACTATGAACTTGAAAAGATCACCGATTTCATGCGCTTCGCCGACTTCGGCGTGATGATCACGCCGGCACTCTGCGTCGATGGCCAACTGAAGGTATCCGGAAAGGTTCCGTCGGAGAGCGAGCTGGAAAAATATCTGCAGTCTTAATCTGCACACTGACCGGCGGCTGCGCTGGAAAAATCAGCTGTCCCTGACTTCGTTGGCGGCGCGCCAGGAGGCGACGAGGTCCGGGCGCTGCTGCAGGAAGACGTTGTAGATGTGATTGGCGAAGTTCACCCCCGCCTGGGCGTAGAGGTTGAAGGCGGCGTCCACGCCTGTGTCTCGTAACTCCTGCACCTCGTAGTCCTGCTTGCCACTGACGATCACGACTCCGGAATAATGGTGCCGTTTGAGGGTTTCGATGGCGTGGAGGTGGGCTTTGTGGGACGGCATCGCCAGCACCACCATGTCGAGGTCATCGTTCGGGCAGACCCGTTCCCAGAAATCGGAGTCGGTGGCATCGGCCAGTCGGACGTTGCGCTCGGCTTCTTGGTGAATGGCGATTTTTTCCGGGCTGCGGTCGAAACCGATGATGTGTCCTGGGAAGCGATGTTCCAGTGTGTGGTAAGCGGCCAGACCGACCCGACCCATGCCAAAGATGGCGACCCGCTCCCGGCCCTTGATGGCGGCGAAATCGCCCTCGTGCTCACCGGGGCGCTCGAAGCGTTTCAGCCAATCGCTGATGGGATCGTAGAGGCTCTCGGCGCGTCGGTTCAGGGGTGCGGCGATGAGGAAACTGAGGGAGAGAGCAAGGGCCACGGCGATTAGCCACTCGGTTCCCATCCACCCCTTGGCGACACCGAGCGAGGCGACGATCAGGCCGAACTCGCTGTAGGTGGAAAGTGAAAACGAGGTCATCCACGCCGTGCGTGCGCGCATGTGAAACCGGGTCAGCAGGAAAAAGAAGCCGATGCTTTTCAGAGGCAACAGCACCAGCGCCATCAGCCCCCAGCCGAGCGCCTGCAAGGTGAGCGCCCCCTCGAGGCCGACTTGCAGGAAGAAGCCGACTAATAATAGATCGGTGACGTGGTTCAGCGACTTCTTGAGCTCGCTGGCCCGCGGATGCCAGCCGACCATCACCCCGATGAACAGCGCGCCGAGGTCTGCTTTCAGCCCTACCAGATCAAAGCCCTTGGCGCCAATGACCAGGGCGAGCATCAGTCCGCAGAGTGACAGCAGTTCGCCGTGACCCGCCCGGTTCATGATCCAGCCCAACACGGGCCGACCGATAATCAACGCAGGCACGAGGATCAGGCTCCAGGTGCTGGGGAACTTGCCGGTGGAGACGGTCAAGAACAGCACCGCGATGATATCTTGCATCACCAGGATCCCCACCGCGGCCTTGCCATGCAGCGCACCGAGGTCGCCATTTTCCACCAGGGATTTGATGGCAAAGACGGTGCTGGAAAAACTCAGCGCGAAGGCGAGCAGCAGGGCGGTCTGCCATTCCATGCCCAAGTCCGGCGTGGCCAGTGCCGCGATGCCGAGAATCACCGGGGCAAAAAGCAGCAGGACCAGCGTGGCATGTAGACTCGTGCCCGCCCAGATTTCCGGTCGGCCAAGCGACTTAACCTGCAGCTTCAAACCGATGCTGAAAAGTAAAAGTGTCACCCCGAGGTTGGCGATGACTTCCAGTCCCTCGCCGCCTTTTTGCCCCATCGCCTGGAGCACGAAGCCGGCGATCAAAAAGCCCACCATCGGCGGCAAACGGAACTGCTGGGCGATCAACCCAAAAACAAAAGCAACGGCGATAAGTAAGGAATCCATGCGACGGCACGAACTAAGCAGTAATCATACCCATTTCCAATCCACTTTCGTTTGCTTGAGCGCTTATCGGCAAAGTGCGCTTGTTGACAGAGCGAGGCTGGATGTGGCAGGGTCTGCTACGCGAAGACTGTTAGGTTCGATCCCATGCCCTCCACCCAATCCATCTCTCTGATCACTTCCTGGTCAGAAGTTCGCCAACAGCTCGCTCCACACTGGGACGAAATTCTCGAGCGCAGCGCCTACCCAAGCGTTTTCCAAACCTGGGATTATATCGATGCTTGGATGGGTCAGGCCGGTGTGGCTTTCGCTCCGCAAGTCATTGTTGTGGAGGAAAACGGGGAGCCGATCGCGATCGCGCCGATGACGCTGGGGCCGATGATGGTGATGGGAAAACCACTGCTCCGTCAGCTCACCTTCCTCGGTTGCGGTGGTTTTGGTCTCTCCGAGTACTTGGATTTCCTGATCCCCGAGGGGCGCGAGCAGGAACTGCTGCCAGCGATCTTTGCGGAGCTCAAGGGGGCGACCGGCGGGCAGTGGGACGTGATCAATTTCCCCCTGATGCGTGCAGAGGCTGCCAGCACCTCCTGGCTGCGCGAGCACCTGACCGCACACATGGGAGTCAGGCTGGAACCCGAGGACCGCTGCGACTCACCCTACCTGCCACTGCCTGCCAGCTGGGATGATTTTATGGGCTCGCGCTCGCCGAGCTTCCGCAAAGCCTTTAAGCGGAAGTGGAACAAGCTGCACCGGGAGCATGAGGTGAAGCTGCTCGAGGTTGGCGTGGATTGCTCGGTGGAGGATGGCATCGAACACATCGTGCATCTCCATAACCAACGCTGGGGCGAAGAGAGTCAGGCATTTTCAGACGCTCAATTCGCCGCCTTGCATCGCGAGCTGGCCCCACGACTGCATGCTGCGCAGCGATTGTGTATCATCTTGTTAGAAATCGATGGCGAGATCGCAGCCGGCCGCTATGACTTTGTCTATCGCGGTGTGCTGTGGAATTACCAAAGTGGCTGGCTGCCGAAATACCAGAAGCTTTCTCCGGGCGTAGTCATGTTAGGTCACTCCCTGCAATGGGCGATGCGACACGGCCTGAAGGAATATGACTTCCTGATCGGCGAGTCGGCCTACAAGGCATCGTGG
Source organism: Oceaniferula flava (assembly GCF_016811075.1). Taxonomy (NCBI): domain Bacteria; kingdom Pseudomonadati; phylum Verrucomicrobiota; class Verrucomicrobiia; order Verrucomicrobiales; family Verrucomicrobiaceae; genus Oceaniferula; species Oceaniferula flava. Next base: position 150,145 of record NZ_JAFBGL010000007.1, on the reverse strand, counting down.
TCGTCGGCCGAACGCCAGCTAGCCTCCCTCCAGGCCTTTCACCCACAGAGCATGCGCGCCAAGGCCTTTCAAGTCGTCAGAGCGTTGAAAAGAATGGCCCGACGAAATTGAGGCCTGGCGGTGCTTCTCGATGATCATTGTTCCAGAGGATGTCCGGAACTGTCATATACCAGAATCCTCTTGGCACGGCGGATGGGTGGTCTATATTAGCTAATACCTTGGTATCTTTCGTTGACCCTTCGACGTGTCGCCAAGTGAATCACACACACACAATTGAAACACTATGAAACCTCTTAATCAGCTTCTACTGGTTCCCACCCTTGGCGCCGTCAGCTTGCTTCATAGCGCCCATGCAGCCATCATTTACAATGCCTCGACCAGCAACTCAGGCATTGTTGGCAATGCTGTAAATCTGACATCGAATAGCTTTACCGGCACGACTGGGGCTCTTACTGTGACAACAGACGCCTCGGGGAACAATAACGCCTCTGGCATTGCGAGTAACGACGACATCAACACCCTCAAAGGATCTGCGTTGCTAGCCACCGATACGGTAACGATGAAGATGATTGTTACCAACACGACGGGTGTCAACAACCTGAGAGCCAACGGAATTGAGTTTGGCATGTCACCCAACGGCACTGGCTTCCGCCCAGCTGAAAATCTGATCTTTCAAATTGATGCGGATAACGACGACAGTGGAATGGCGATTGATAATTTTTACGATCCTGACCTTACTCTCAATGTTGCTGGATGGGCTGTGACGGAAGCGAGTTTGGCTGATGGTTTTACCGTGACTTTGGTGGCGGATAGTGACGGATTCACCTTTACCTTGTTTGATATTGAAGAGGTGGGGAACTTGAGCAACACGACGCTCTCTTATTCGAATACTTTCACAGGTAGCCAGTTCGTGGATAACTTTGGCGGAGGTCACATGTATTACACTCGTCAGGGAACTGCAGGCGAAGTGGATGTTAATATCAGTGAATTTAGTATTGATGTGACTCCCATTCCCGAGCCATCTGCCGCCGGGCTTCTTGGCCTTTCAGGCTTGGCATTGATTCTGCGCCGTCGTCGCTAGGCTGGGATTCCATTCTTGATTTGAAATGTTCAAACTCGCCCCCGCATTTGCCGGGTGCGAGTTTTTTTGTGGAGACGTCTGGAGGGAGTGACGTCTGGATTCGGGGCGAGGGTGTCGATTTTCCCGCACTTCCAGCGATCATTGTATGGCATTAAGGGGCTGCGGGTGGTTGACAGATGCGGTGTGGCGTGGATGCTCGTCCTCCATGAACGTCCCATCCTTCTCGAGACCACTGATGACTGCTGCTGTGATGGCAGCGCTGCCCACCATTGCGATTGCCGAGGGGGTTCCGGAAAACAACATTGCCGCCTCCTCCGAGGAAGCGGCCCAACCTAAGAATAATATGCCAGAAACACCTGCTGATGTAGCCGCCGCCCCCGCCGATGCCTTGAAGACCGAGAGCGGTCTCGCATCGAAAATTCAACAAGCCGGAACCGGCGATGCAAAACCCACCGCCGCTGACACGGTGACCGTTCACTACTCCGGCTGGACGACCGATGGGAAAATGTTCGATAGCTCGGTCAAACGCGGCGAGCCCAGCAGCTTTCCTCTCGGCCAGGTGATTGCCGGATGGACCGAAGGCCTGCAGCTGATGGTTGTCGGTGAAAAACGTCGTTTCTGGATCCCCGAGGACCTTGCTTACGGCCCTGTCGTTGAAGGCAGCGGTCGCCCGGGTGGCATGCTTTGCTTCGATGTGGAGCTGCTCGGCATCAAAGAAGCTCCCAAACCACCTGCGGACGCCGAGAAAACCGAAGGCGGAGTCGTCTACAAGGTGATCAAAGAAGGCTCCGGCGAAAAGCCAGTCCAGGATCATGTGGTGACCTTCCACTTCACCGCCAAGACAATGGAGGGCCAAATCATGCAGGATACCCGCAAAGAGCCAACACCACCAAGTATCCCACTCGACAAATTGCCGGCAGCACTCGCTGAGCTTCTTGGCGAGATGCAAGTTGGCGAGCAGCGCCAAGCGTGGCTGCCCGAGCCACAGGCACCCGGCGGATTCATCGTCGCGGACCTCGAGCTCGTTTCCTCCAAGGAAGCTCCACCAGCACCCGCCGTGCCTGAAGACGTGGCTGCCGTGCCTGCCGATGCCAAGAAAACCGCAAGCGGTCTGGCCTACAAGGTCCTCAGCGAGGGCACAGGCAAAGAGAAACCCAAGGCAAGCGACACCGTGAAGGTGCACTACTCCGGCTGGACGACCGACGGAGAAATGTTCGACAGCTCAGTCACCCGTGGTGAGCCCACTCAGTTCCCGCTCAATGGCGTGATCAAAGGATGGACCGAAGGCGTGCAGCTGATGGTCCCCGGTGAGAAGCGTCGCTTCTGGATTCCTGCTGACCTTGCCTACGGCCCAGCCGTTCCTGGTAGCGGTCGCCCCGGTGGCATGCTTGTGTTTGATATCGAGCTGCTAGAGATCGTTCGCTAGTCGCGGTTCCCACACGCATTTTTAAAAAGCCGAATATCTCACTGCGTGTGAGGTATTCGGCTTTGATTGTTATGAGGGGTGGCTTCGGTGGCTGCGACACTGAATGCTTGCCTTGGTCGCGTGGTTCTTACTCGAACTTGATATACGCGTAACCGAGTTGCTGCAGGCTGATTAACCTTGGAAAGGCACCGACGACGGTGGCGATATCCTTGGATACAAAATCCCCGGCCACGATGCCCTTTTGCTCCATTGAGCTCTCACAGACTTCGATGCTGACGCCGCGTTGCAACAGCTCTTGGATTAACTTGAGGTTGGGGTTGGCTTCACCGCCATCAGCTTTGAGTTTCTTGCGCGTTTTGGCATCCACGAGTGCCGTTAGCGAGCTACCGTGAAAAACGAGGTGGAGGTCGATTTCTTTGTCGGCCACTCCCTGCTTACTGTAAGTGTCTAACAGTTTCTTGGCGTAGGTCAGTCCACGGTTGCTGGTGCCTTTGAGTCGATCGTCGCTGATCTGGTAAACCACCTTGATGTTCGTGGTCACCTGCAGCGGGATCTTGGGATTGCCGCTGTCGTGTTGCGTGACTCCCGTGCGGGTGGCATCCTGAGCGATGGCGATCGGTGTGCCCGCGGCCAGCATCAGGATCAAGCTGGCTAGTTTAGTTTTTCTCGTCGTTGCTTTGCGTGATGTCATGCAGGTAGGATACGTCGGAAAATAGATTGTTCCAAAAAAGTTGGAAAAGCTTCCGCCTTGTTAAGATTCATTCCCGTCCAGAGCGGCTGCGGGCCACGCATTGCCTATGCCGGTCATGATGGAAAACCAACGGGGTGAAACCACGCGAGATCCTGCCCGTTTTTCGACCTAGTTGGCGTCGATTTTCCCCATTGACTTGAGCCGTTCCTTCACCAAGTTAGGAAGCCATGAGCCAATTATCCAAAGCGATCAGTATCCACCCGTATTTCAAAATCAACGAAGGCCGTCTGGAGGACTTCAAGAAGAACATCGCTGACTTCATCTCCCGCACTCAGACTGAGGACAAGTGCTTTTACTACGACTTCAGCTATTGCGAGGAGGAAAACATCGCTTACTGCCGCGAAGCCTACGAAGGTGCCGATGGCATCCTGACCCACCTTGAAAATGTCAACGGTCAGATCGAAAACGCGCTGACCATGTCGGACATGATTCGCCTGGAAATCCACGGCCCGGCTGAAGAACTCGCCAAGCTGAAAGAACCACTGTCCGAGCTCCCTGTGAGCTTCTATGAGCACGTCGACGGTGCCAAATTCTAAGACTTTTTTTGAGCGTTCGTAGATAGCCATCACGAACCAACATCCCTAGGGAGGCAGGCCATCAGTGGCTGCCTCCCTTTTTTTATCTCCACCGCCCGCTCTGCTTGACCGGTGTGGGGGAGCACGCCGGGAGGCGCCAGCAGGAGGCATCGGTGACGAAAAAGTGTCTTTGGTCTGACAGAATGATCTTGGCACGATCCCTAAGACGATTATGTTATATGGCTAAAGATCAACCAGTAAGCCCCGCCGTCGTTCATGCCCGATTACTGATATCAGCTCGCTTCAGGCCCTCCGTCCGTCTCCCATTTCGAGGCTTTTTCACAGGCAACGACACCCAGGCGGCAGGAGAAGATGCATAGGAACTGTTCATGAACGTCGGTAAGGCGAACCCTAGCCAGTCCCATCGTCATGTGTCAACAACGCCTCCTTGCTCTTGCCGCCTGTTCCCTGTTTGCCTCGGCACCCACGCTCTTCGCCGCGACCCATTTTGTAAAATCCGGTGCCTCGGGCGCGGCGGATGGCAGCTCGTGGACCGATGCCTACACCCGCATTCAGGACGCGCTGGCCGCCGCCTCCTCCGGAGATCAGATTTGGGTGGCCGCCGGGACCTACTACCCGGACGTCGCCGGCTCCGGCCCCTTGGCCGATGACCGAATGGCATCCTTCGAACTGGTGGATGGCGTCGAGCTCTACGGTGGTTTTGCCGGCACGGAGACCGCCATTATTCAGCGCGATCTCTTTGTGAATGAAACTGTGCTGTCGGGTGAAATTCAGCAAGATGGTGATCTAGAAAATAACTCCTATCACGTTGTCGATGGCAGCGCGGCGGATGCCAGCGCCATCCTCAACGGCTTTGTCATCCGCGACGGCTGCGCCAATGGCACCGGCAATGAGTCCGGCGGCGGCGCATACATCGCACTCAGTCCGCTGGTGACCGACACCTCAGGGCCCCAGCTGCTGAACTGTCGCTTCGTCAATAACTCCGCCACGGGATCCGGAGGAGCTCTTTATTTATGGCTCAGCCCATCCACGTTCATCAACTGCGTCTTTTCGGGAAACACCGCCGAGTATGGTGGGGCGATGTATCTGAGAGACTCCAATCCCACTCTGGTCAATTGCACGGCGCAGGGAAATTACGCGGGTCACTTCAGTTCCGGTGCGGTGCTCTACATGACGGGTTCCGCCCCGGCGTTTACCAACTGCCTGTTCTGGGGCAATCGCAATCAGACATCGGACCTCACTTGGGTCGACATCAGCGGCGCGGGCAATGCTCCAAGCTTTGATAACTGCATGCTTCAGGGGAAAAGCGACAGCAGTCTGAATGCCTACGGCAGCAATAACCTCGACGGCACCGACTCGGCAAACGATCCGCGATTTCTTGACCCCATCGATCCTCTCGATGCTCCCTCGGCCGCCGGCGAGCTCTTCCTCACCCCGGCATCCACGGCGGTGATTGATGCCGGTCTGAATGCCGTCAATTCCACTATCGCGGACGCCCGCAGCCGCGACCGTAAGCTCGATGGCGACGGCAATGCCTCCGCCACCATTGACCTCGGCGCCTACGAATTGATCGCGCCGATCTACGTGGACGAAAATGCCACCGGCGGCGAGGATGGGTCGTCGTGGGCCGATGCTTTCACCGATTTCCAAGATGCTCTCGATATCGCCGCTCCGGGCGACGAAATCTGGGTGGCCGAGGGGTTCTATCAACCGAGTAAGGCAACGGACATTTTGGTCGCTCGCTCACTCACCTATCTGATTCCGGATGCGGTGCGTGCGCGTGGCGGTTTTGCTACCGCTGAAACCCATCCGGACGAGCGAGATGTCCAGGCTCACCCATCCATCCTGTCCGGCAACTTCGGCGGCATTGTCTCGCATCTCGACGATGCGTTCCACGTGGTCACCCTCGACGGGGTGGGATCGCTCACCGAGTTTGATGGTTTCGAAGTCACCCGCGGCAGCGCCAATGAAAGCGCACCTTATCATCGTGGTGGCGGGATCCGAATCAATAACGGGGCGCCGCGTGTGCTCAACTGCACGTTGAGGAACAACTACGGCACCGCCGGGGCGGGTGCCCATGTTCAGGGTGCCTCGGCGGCCCGCTTCACCGGCTGCCGGTTCATCGATAATGAAGCGACATCCTCCGGTGGCGGCCTGAGCCTGACCAGTTCTTCTGTGGTGCGGGTGAACCGTTCGCATTTTGAGGACAACACGGCGCCATCCGGTGGTGGGATCGCTTGCTCGGGCTCATCGCCGCTTATTGTTAACAGCAGCTTCATTTCCAACAGCGCCGACGAGGGAGGTGGGGTATATCTGATCAACGGCTCCGATGCCCTCATCACCAACACCACCTTTCACGACAACGAGGCTACCACCAACGGCGGTGGTCTGCGGGTGGAGGACAGCGATCCGGTGATCACCAATACGATCGTGTGGGCCAATGAGATTGCGTCTTCCCTCACTTCGATCTCCGCCTCCATCGCGACCTCGAACGCCACCCCCAGCTATTCCCACTCCTTGCTGCAGCATCTCGACCTCTCAGGCTCGGGCGGGAACTTCGACGGCACCGATCCGGGAAACAATCCACGTTTCCGCAATGCGGCGGATGATTCCGGGCTGATCACCGAGGTCCGCCTGCAACCGAACTCCCCGGTGATCGACGCCGGTGACGACAGCGCATTGACCGGAGACATCGACTTCGATGCCGCACCCCGGATCGCGGACGGAAACCTCGACGGCACAGCCACCATGGATCTGGGGGCCTATGAGTTCCGCACGCCGATCTTTGTTGATCAGACTGCGCCGTCTCTTGGCGACGGAGCTTCCTGGACATCGGCGTTCAACTCCGTCACCACGGCCTTCGAGGCTGCCACACCCGGCGACACCATCTGGATCGCCGAAGGCACCTACACGCCTACCGGAGTGGCTGATCGCGACGATTACTTCAGCTTCCCTGCCGGCGTGCGAGTCTACGGAGGTTTTGCGGTGGGCGGTGGCGATTTCAGCAGTCGTGATGCATCCACTTACACCACGGCCTTGTCGGGAAAACGCGGCACCAATCCTGACGCATACCATTTTCACGCGGCCACAGCCGTCGATCTTGATCGCACCGCCTTCATCGATGGCCTGACTTTCCGTGACGGTAACGCCAATGGCCTCACCACCTCTGCGGAGGACACAGGGGGCGGGCTGCATCTTTTGAGTTGCACGCTCACGGTGCGCGATTGCCGCTTTGTGGACAACACCGGCGATAGCGGCGGTGGCATCGCGATCGCGGGGGGAGCGCCACTGATTAGCAACTGCCTGATTGAGCAAAACGACGCCACGGAAGGCGGCGGTGTCATGTTATGGAATACCGGAGCCACCCTGCTCAATTGCCGTATCCGTGGCAACACGGCGACCAACGGTGGCGGCATCCACTTCTACATCACCCCGGCCACCGCCTCGGTGATCAACCCCGTCATCAGTGGTAACTACGCGACCAGTGGCGGGGGTATGTTTTTCACCGGCGCTACTTCCTATATCGTCAACGCCACCGTCTCCGGCAACCGCGCATCAGTGGGCGGCGGCATGGCTCTCGACTACGATGCGGCACCGGTTCTGCGCGACGTCTTGATCTGGAATAACGCCATCGGGGCGGGCAACACCTCCGATCCTTCCTCGTCCGTGGCCATCATGAGCCAAACGATCGGCAGCAGCGAAGCCGAGTTCCATAACTCACTGGTGGAAAACTACAACAACGCCGGGCTGGTCGGGCTCGACTCCGATTCCTCGAACAACCTCAACGGCAACAATGCCGGCAACGACCCTGCCTTCGTCTCGCCGTCCGACGCCACCATGGCCCCCACCATCGCCGGCGACTTCCGCTTGAGCTCTGGCTCGCCAGTCATCGATATGGGGGAAAACACCGCCAATACCTCAAGCTACGACATCGCAGGAAACAGCCGCATTCTCAATGGCGTGATCGATCTCGGTGCCTACGAGGGCAGCGTCTCGGACATCAACTTTGCCTCCCTTTTCCCCGGCTTGAGCACCACCGGGGATGACAACCAGAATGGCCGATCCAATTACCTCGACTACGCCACCGGTGCCGACCCGACCGCGACCCACGATCCAGCCGGCTACCCCATTTTCACCGACGATCGATTCAGCTTCGGCGTGCGCGAGGGGGTGAGTGACGTTAAGTGGTCGCTGTGGGTATCCGAGACGCTTGAGCCCGGAACGTGGACGGAATTACTCCCGGGTAGCGGCTTCAGTGTCGAATCGGAAACCAGCTCGGCAGGGCGGCTGACAGTCGTCGTCGAGATCCTCCCGCCGGAGCCCTCTCCTGAGAAACGCTTCTTCCGGGTCGGCTATGATCAAGACTAGGCGGTGAAGATGGAAAAGGGGAAACGTTCCCCAGGAGCGCGACCGTGACCTGCAGGGAAGCGGCGCAGTAAACAGCACAAAAAAACCGTCGCCCGGTGTAGGCGACGGCTGATGGAGAGTGATGAGCTTGAGGTGCGTCCCGACTGATTAGTCGGACCACTTCGCGTCCCAGCGCTGGATGTAAGGCAGGCCTTTGACTCCTCTGGCTGGGTATTGCAGTTCCACCCCCCAGGTGGCGTGTTCTCCCTTGTTGCTGTCGGTGAATGCCTCGGGGCGATACGCGCCGGCGCCCACGGGTCCTTTGATGACATTGTGGGTTTTGACGAAGTTCAGGCCATCTTTGGCGTAGAGGATCGAGCGGGTGATATCTTTCGGGCCGGTGGTTCCGATCATCGCGGCGACGCCCTCGCCCAGTGGCCAGACGACGACTTCGTGGTTGCCGGGGATGATGGGGTTGTTGGCGTGTTTGACGTAAGGTCCTTCAGGTTTGTCGGCTATGGCGACGCCCATTTTCGTCTGGCCAGGTCCCTTGCCTTGCTGGCGCCCCTTGTAGTAGAGCCAGTATTTCCCACCGCGGATGATCAGGCAGGCGTCGTCGATGAGGTGGCTGTCGAACTCCTCATCGTTGCTGCTGTTGGTGACCACAGGTCCGTCGCCGACGCGCTCCCAGGGGCCGTCGGGGGAATCAGAAACGGCGAGGCCGATTTTTGAATCCGGGTTGAAGGGTTTCTTGGCAAATTCATTGGAGGTTCCGGTGTAGAACAGCCAGTAGCGGCCATCGGCCACCATAATGTTTGGGGTGAAGACGCTGGCGCCTTCCCAAGTGCCGGGCTTGCCCTTCGCCAGAGCCATGCCTTTTTCGTCCCAAGTGAGGCCGTCTTTCGAGGTGGCATACCAGACCGTGGCATCGTAACCGGGGGCGATGGTTCCTTTGGAATACCAGACGTAGTAAAGATCGCCCACCTTGATGATGTCGCTGGGGTCACGGCGCATCACACCTTGTTCCAATCCGATGTTGGGGAGCTCGGTGTAGCTGATCTCGACTTTGCCGTAGGACGTTTCCTTGGCGTCCTCGGCCGAGGCCGGGGTGATCAGGCAGGCATGCAGCAGCGCCAGAGAGGTGATGAGTTTGGATGAGAAATATTTCATAGGTGGATGGATTACGTGGGAAAAAACAACTTGTTTCAATCGCGGCGCTTCTCGGTCCATTGCAACGACTACCACCCGCGGCGACAAGGTTATTTCGATGGCAAAAAGGGGTGGAGGACACGCTTCCTCATTGACCCGTCAGATGAGCTTGGCGCAATTTAGTGGTATTAAATTGCGGAAAATATAAAAAATGTCGGCAGGTTTGATCTCAATGACGGATAGGTAGAAAAATGGCTGAAGATAACAAATTAGCTCGGCTCGGCGAGGCGGATTTCATGCGCCTTTTGCTGCAGCACGAGAACGCCCTGCGAGCATTCGCGCGTAGTTTGCTGCCGGACTGGAATGCCGTGGACGATGTTTTCCAGGACGCCAGCGTGATCATGTGGAAAAAATTTGACCAGCTCGACACCGGCGACGGCTTTCTGCCATGGGGTAAGGTCATCGTCCGTTTCCACTGCTACCGTTACCACGAGCAAAAGAAGAAATCCGGAGCCGTCTTTAGTAATGAATTGATCGCCATTCTCGCCGGCGAAGCTGAGAACCTCGAAGACGCCGAATACAGCCAGCGGCACACTGCCTTGGCCTCCTGCCTGGAGGGCTTGCGCGAGACAGATCGTGAATTGGTCCTGGCTCCTTACCTCGGGCATGGACGCATCAAAGAGCTCGCGGAGGCGGCGAACACCTCTGCCAATTCGCTGTATAAAAAAATAGGCCGTCTCCGTGATCGCCTGCGCCAATGTATCACAAGTAAAATGGTTTCCCCATTATCCTCATGAAAGAGTCAGACCAAGAACTGCTGAATGGTTATTTCCAGTCACGCGCCAGCGACGCTCAGATCAACGAGCTCGAGCGGCGCATGCTCGCTGACCCGGATCTTCGGCAACGGTATCTGCAGGAGGCAATGACGGAGACCTCGCTCCGAAGCATCGCCCTGCAAGAGAATGCCTTGCCCAGCAAGTATGCGGAGGAAAAGGCGGCGCCACCGAAGCATAAAAAAACATTCACTCGCATCGTCATGGCCGGCTCTCTGGCGGCATGCTTGGCGGTATTTTTCTGGATTGGGAAAGAAGAGCCGTCGGTAGGCGTGATTCTCTCGAGCGAAATGGCCGGGTGGCAAAGTGAACATTCCACCGTCGACGGTGCTGAGTTTTCCCCCGGTGTATACACCTTGCAGTCTGGGGTGGTGACACTTGGCTTCCATTCAGGCGTGGAGATGGTGATGGAGGGGCCGGCTCGTATTGAGGTGGTCTCCGAGATGGAGATCATTTTTGACTATGGCAATGCCTCGTTTCATGTGCCGGAACAAGCAGTTGGCTTCGAAGTGAACACCCGCCACGGCAAGGTGATCGATCTGGGCACCCGGTTTTCCCTGTCGATGGGCGAGGGAAACAGCGGGGCCCGACTGTCAGTGGAGGAGGGCGAGATCGCGGTGCATCACAATCGTGGCGCTGTGAAACACCTGGTCACCATGGAAAGAGCCAGCATGGATGAAAACAGCATTCATATGAACCTGGATTGGAACAAGGTGAAGGGCGCGAAAATAAGCGAGCAGCCCGTCGTCCTGAGAACGAATGGCAGGGAAAGAACCGTGGTCCGGACTGGCATTCACGGGCTCGAGAGGACTGACTTGCTGATGGTGAAACATGTCGAAACCCGGTCGCATGCTCAGTTCGACCGCAGATCATTGCTTGCCTTTGATGTTTCCGAAATCGACTTTGACCAGGTCGCTCAAGCACGATTGATTCTCAACTCCGTGCCAACCGGCATCGGCATGGGGGCCAATGACATGCCTGTAGTGAGCCACTTCGGAATTTACGGCATCCCCGACGGTGAGCACGAGAGCTGGCCTACGACTGGAGAGCTCTGGGAGAAAGCTCCCAAACCGGAGCATGGATCGTTGGTCGCCCAGTTTTCCATTCGCCGTGCCAATCTCCGCCAGACGGTGGTGCTGGATTCTCCTGAATTGCTGGCTTTCCTGAAAGCCGACCAAAGTGGTGAAGCCGGCTTCATCATTCACTGTGAAACACCGGGCAAATCCATGGTGCATGGGTTCGCCTCGAGCCGACACCGTGAAGCCGCAGGGCCAAGATTGGAATTGGTCATGAAAAAGCCGTAAATATCGGCAGCTAAGGTCACTGGGCGATTGAGCGCCCGTTCGATGAGTTCATTGGGAAATGCGACGTGCTAACACGTCGCTGGTGTCCCCGTGCGAGGGTGCGAGAACTTTTTGTGCGAAAATTGATCACTTAATCGAGGTGTGCAGGGGAGGGAGATCCCTTGGTTTTTTTTGAGTGAGCGCCATAGAATGCGCCTCTGATGGACCCGTAATAATGATGATGATTTTATCTCATTAAGTGCGGCAGGTTTTTCTCTAGATGGCGATAAGTAGCTAATATGGCGTGAAAGCCATTAAATCAATGATTTGAGATGTGAGAGTGGATGACCTGTCTCTCACGCGCCTTTTAAAGAAAAGACCATGAATACAATGAACAAAAAAATAACGAAAACAGCAATTACACTGGCAACCCTGATGGTTGCATCTGAATCTATGGCAGCGACGGTTTTCAGCGATGATTTTAATGATGGAAACCGGAATGGCTGGTATCTCCTCAATGCCACCGGGTTTAACTCATTGCCCGTTGAGACGGTCGGTGGTGAAAGCGTGATGAGTCTGAGGGATACAGACACTGCCACGGATTTTTATGGGGCTGTCACCACCTTTGCCGCTCAGGATCTGTCGGTGGTTGGTTCCAAGATTACGTTAACCTTTGATTTTTATAATGATACACGTTGGCCCAGCGGCCGACAGCTAAGCGCCGGTTTGTATAATTCTAACGGGAGCGTTGTGACAGGCGATACAACTGCAGCAGGGCTCGGCTGGGGAGCTACAGCCAATGATTCCGGTATGCTAGCGACGGCCCAACGTTTCACGGATCGATTTGAGTTAAGAGAATCGGACGGACAAGGTCTCGGCGAACTCCTAACTCGCCTACAAGACAGAACGAATAATAGTGCGTATGGTGAGGATGGATTATGGTTTGATTATACATTAGAGATTGAAAACATTGGCGGTGATCTTCAGACGACCGCGACATGGAGCGGTTCCGATATTGCGGGACAGGAATCGGTATCGCAAACTTGGCTGACGGACGCGGGAGACGTCAATAATTATACATTTGATGAGATTGGCTTAACCGCAAGAGGTAGCGTAAATACTTCGTTTGATAACGTTGAGGTTATTTATGTAGTTCCTGAGCCTTCTTCAGCCGCCCTTCTCGGACTTGGTGGGCTTGCACTGCTCCTACGCCGCCGCAAGTAAGAACGCCGGTGATGAATGTAATTGGGGCATTGGCGAAGTGGCCGGTGCCCCTTTTTTTGGGATAGTGGGTTGAATGCGCTCCAGGTGGAACGGCGACGATCGCCTGGTGTAAGTTCATTCCGCACGTCGTGTCGGTTCCTTCGCACCTGCCGCCATGGGGGCGTGACATGGTTTTTTGTTTTAAAAGCGGCAGGTTTTCCCAAGAATACTGATAGGTATATATGGCTGGGCTTCCGTCGCCTGATGAACATGTTAGTGTGTTAGTCGGGTTGCTGAAGCTTGGTTCGGATTATCATTATTTATCATCTAACCACCCAATCGACTTGATCATGACTTCCAGGCAAAAAATTTCTGAAAAAACTCCCGGTCACTCAGTTGTTCGCCCATCTGATAGATCGTTGAGCCGTGGTGCTGATGGTTTTGCTCTGATCGCGACGATTTCGGTGATGGTGCTCCTGGTGATGATTTCCTTGGCCATGTTAAGCCTGTCTTCGATTAGCGTGCGTGCAGAGTCTCAGGAGGAAGCCAGTGCCGAGGCTCGTGCCAATGCCCGCTTGGCTCTCATGCTGGCCATCGGGCAATTGCAAAGTGAGCTCGGCCCCGACCAGCGGATCAATGCCGCCGCGGATTTGCTTGATAGTAGTCTAACCGATAGCCGAAAGCGCTGGGTAGGCACCTGGGACAGCTGGCCTGGTTCGTCGGAACAGCGGCCCGATCCACAATTCCGTCGCTGGTTAGTCTCAGGTAATCCCGAGCTTCTTAACGATCCATCGTTTCCTAACACCGCTACCGATTTGATTTCATTGAACGGTGATCAATCGACGGTAGATCTTTCCGCACCCAAAGTGCTGCTTGCTCAAGGAGGGCTTGCTTATGCTGTGATTGATGAAAATGCCAAAGCTAGGCTTGGCAGCTCATTGGAGCCGGAGCTTGAGGATACGGCTGACCACCTCAGCCGCTGGCAGTCACCGCCGGCCGGTCATGGGGCTATCCCAGGTCTCGAAGCTGTGCCCCGCACGGATGCCAAGTTAGACCTGATCGCCTCTGGCCAGTCGGTCGATTTGATTCCTCTCAGTGAAACCGGAGATGTCAAGGAGCCCAGCTCCTACACCGTTTGGTCCGAAGGTCTACTTACGGATGTCCGCAATGGAGGTCTGCGTAAGGACCTGAGTCTCTACTTGCAGCAGCCGGAATCTGCCGATTCAAATATGGCGCTCTATGAGTATGGAAGTCGCCGAGGGATTAACTTCAAGGAGTTACACGTCTTCCACGAGTTGAGCACTAGGCTCAGCTACGATGCCGCTAGCTTCACGCACCCCGATGGCGGGAGCTTGAACAGCAGCATTCCCTGCTTGGTGGGAGAGGCGGATAAAACGGCTGCCGCCACCGATACATTTTTCCCCTATCTACGCCCGGTCATTCTGCGAGCATCATGGTATATATCCGCCTACACGCGCAATGAAGGTAGTGTCGAAGACCCGTCCTACCGGGTCTATGTGGTTTTAGAGCCGATCCTTTGGCTGTGGAATCCCTTCGATGCCAACCTAATCATGCAGCCCGGAGGTCACCTGACGAGTCGCTGCTGGGGGCTTCCTTATGATTTCACGATCAAAGCAGGCAATACAACCAAGACGGTGCACTTCAATGATATCAGCCCCGAGTATGGCAGCAATATCAGCATGGAAACCGGCCAGAACGAGCCTGTAGTGATGCGCCCCGGCGAGGTGCAGATTTTCAGCCGTGGCCGACAAGCGACAACACCCAGTGAGGCTTTTGGTAGCTTTGAAGGCAAGCTTGGCTGGTCGGGCACCGGTGGGTTCTCGCTGGACACTGGCATCGTGGTCGATGATTCGAGTTCCATCAGCATTGCGATGAGCCAGTCATCTGAAAGGGGTGCTAACCAATGGGGGCTGATCGAGTTTCTTAGTTATGTGGGAACCGATACGTCGAATCTGTATTGGAATGGTGGACTGATGATTGATCGGACCTCTTGGGATGACTCCTTGTCTGCTACCGACTTCCCCTCAGAAATGTTTAATGATGTTCCTGAAAAAACATTCTCATCCCCAAGTGATCTAACCGTGCCGCAGCCGCTGGCTCTGTTTTCCTACCTCGCCCGAACTGAGAAAGAAGGCTCGATCAAATCCAGATACCTCGCGCGCCTGAGCCCTGCTTCCATGGGCTTTGATCACCAGGCCACCGATCCCAATACCCTGCATTCCCTGCCCTACGAACCGATGATGCAGGCGATCAACGGCGGCTTGGATCGCGATTTCGATTACGATGGTGGTAAGGGGTATTTCGGCGCATCTTATAAGGCGGATAATGGACAATCCTACCTCATCACTCACTCGGTTCCACGGGAGCGGCCGATTTCTCTGGGCAGCTTCCAGCACGCGCTTGCCAATGGATTGGAAATTACCAAGTACAACAGTGCCAAGTTTCACAATCGGATCCTGCAGCCCAGCATTACGCATGCAATTGGCAACTCGTTCGCTCCGCCCAGTATTGCTCCGGACGAGACAACCGGCACTTTCAATGGCATGCCGGCGGTGGATCACTCGTGGCTTGCGAACGATGCCTTGTGGGACCAATGGTTTGTCTCATCCATTGCCGATCGCAATGCGCCGCATCACACCAGCGATCAGGCGGGGTCCGCCCGAACCCTACTTGCTCGTCTGGCCGGGCTGGATGGCGATCCAACGCCATTGCCAAATCGCCACTACTTGTATGCCGGTCAAGATCCAGAGTCGGATACCAATGAGGTCTTCGATGGCAGCAGTCCGAAAAGTGATGCTCATCTGAAAGTGGCATCCCTGCTGCGCGTGCACGGTGCATTCAATATCAACTCCACAGACCCCGCCGCATGGCTCGCGATGTTCCGCTCCACCCACGGCCTAGCTGTTCCCGTGGAACGTAGTGAAGATTCCAGTGTCGACTGGGAAAGTGCCAATAACCCGATCGCCGGCCTGCTAATGCCTAACGGATCTGCGGTGCGCGTGGAGGAGCTGAATGATCCCTCCATGGAGAACCAGTGGGTCGGCTTCCGTGACCCCTCCGATGATGAACTTGAGGAACTGGCAGAGGCGATGGTGGAGGAGGTGAGAAAACGTGGGCCATTTCTATCGCTTTCGGACTTCGTAAATCGTCGAGTCGTTTCTGATCCCGAACTTGCGACATCGGGTGCCCTGCAGTCGGCGCTTGATCGGACTTTGAACAAAGAGCTGGAAAGTGGCTCCCGGAGCACTGGATCAGCCTCTTCGGCCACGGCGTTCCCTGAGGCGGAATCAGGATCGCAGATGACTCATGTGCCTGGCCACGTTAAGCAGGGCGACATCTTGACCACACTCGGAACGAGATTCACCCCGCGTTCAGATACCTTCACCGTGCGTGCCTACGGTGAATCGCGCAGTGAGACAGGACAGGTCTTGGCCAGTGCCCGCTGTGAGGCCGTGATCCAACGGGTCGCCGACTACATCGACCCTGCCGACGCAAGTCACCTCAAGCCAGATGAGTTGGTCAGCCAGGTGAACCAACAGTTCGGGCGGAAGCTCAGAGTGGTCGCTTTCCGCTGGTTGGCATCGAACGAAATTTAATTTCCCATGAATTACATTATCTTAGCAATCTTCCTAGCCATTCAAGTGTCCGTTGTGGCACAGGAAAAAGTATCCGAAACATCTGAAACGTCCCAGAAGGGCGTCCTTCTCCGCTTTACCTCGTTCGGCTTAAAAGAACGAGGCGGCGAATATGTTCTCGCAACTGGCGAAACACGCACCGAGCCTTTTGCTCTGCCAGATAACTGCTTCTCCAAGCCTGTCGCCGCTCCGGCGAAAGCGAGCGAGTTCGCATTGGGCCGAAACACTGCGGATGAGTTCCGTGCTCTTGCCTCCATTAAGCTCCCGGAGACGGGCAAGCGCTTTCTGGTGTTAGTGTTTCCTGCTAGAGGAGGTTTGCTGCAGACTATCATCGTGCGTGCCGATGATCCGGCATTTAAGCCGAGCCAGATCATGCTGATCAATCTCGCTCAAGAAACGTTTGCCGGAGAGCTTGGGGATAAAAAACTGCGCTTCGAACCTGGTAGCCAAACGATTTTCAGACCGCAACGTAAAGGTGAACTCGCCAACTATCAGGTTCGTTTTTTCATGAATAAAAACGGTAAGTCAAAGATCTTTGCCGCGAGTTTGTGGCCCTATTTCGAGAACAAGCGAGCCTTCGTTTTCCTCTATAAGGACCGTGTCACCGGATCAGCCGGCTATCGTTCCATCGATGAGTTTACTGGCTGGGTGGAGAAGTGAACAGGCAGTTCTCGTGCAGCGGGGCCGTTGCCTTTGGTTAGGTGGCCGTGGTTTCGCAGCAAGCGAGAATGTTGGAAATCATAGCGTGTGCACGGCGGGAGTGGTAGCGCATTGGTGTTGTCTGATAATAATCATGATTTAATCTCATTTAACGCGGCAGGTTTTTCATCAAATGGCGATAGGTAGATACCATGGAAAACAAGTATCTCAAAAAAGGCAATTTACTCGCTACCACACTGGTGTCTTCTCTCCTTGCAGTTTCTTCTACTGAGGCTGCGATTTCAATCGTCAACACAGCGACGGGAGTGGGCGATTCCTCAACTTCCGCTCAGACGATTACCTACGCCCTCGGCGCAGGTAATGCACTAGCGATCGGTTTCTACACGGACTCCGGCAGTCACGAAATAGATTCGATTTCATTCGGTGGGGTTGCCGCCGATGTGCTCAACAATGGAGATGAAACTCAGAGCAGAACTCGGATGGCCTACTGGTTGAATCCAACAGGTAACGATTTTTCTATCACATTTACCAACGGAAGCAACGAGTTCGGATATATCTTGTATGAACTCTCGGGAGTTAACACCAGTGTCGCTCCTATCATTGATACGTCGCTTCAAGATGGTGCGGACCCCAATACTTCGATTACCACGATTGCTGACAGTTCATTTCTCATCGAATGGTATGGTTCTAACGATGATGGTATTCCTTCGATTGCGAGTGGACCTCTTGGCGATGTGGTAGCTGTCGATTTAACTGGTGACAATACAGATGGAGATACAGGAACGATTACGAGCGCGCATGCTGCTTCGGTTGGGCCAGGCACCTACGTCACAGAGTGGAATCGTATAGGTAGTAATTTAAATGACGGATCAGTTGTAGTCGCCTTCGCCGCTGTTCCAGAGCCCTCCAGCTTTGCTCTCATAGGTGCAGGCTTTGCCTTTATGCTGACCACGCGTCGTCGCTAAGTAGCTATTCATTAGAGATTTGAGAAATTAGAGCGGATGATCTGTTCTCGCAATCGTTTTAAGAACCATCAACACAATAAACAAAACTATGAATAATAACTTAATACTCGGAATGGCCCTAGGCTTTGTTGGGGCGTCTTCTGCTCAGGCAGCTTTAGTACTGGGCGAACTTCAAGCAACTGACATTAATAATGTGCCCACACCAATCAATGTGGTTAACAATGACCTGCTTCAGACGAATTTGGGATCAGTCCTAGGTTCAGCAGGCGCATGGATTGCTGATGGAGAAACGATAACGGATCCTAAAGGTGGCACTGGTGCCAATAATGTTCTCTGGCTAGACGCAGGAGGTCTTCTTCAAACTGACTTCTATCTTGATGTTTCCTCAAACACCCAGGGATACGACATCGAGGATATCCGCGTGTTTACGGCTTGGGACTCTAATCGTGCTCAGGCGGGTTACAATGTCTCCTACTCCGTCATAGGGAGTGCTGATTTTACGCTTCTCGGGACGGTTGGCTCGCCAGTCGATCAGGGAGGGACCAACAATAGTTCAGATTGGACGTTTTTGACACGCACCTATGACGATGAAGGTGGCACAATCGCCGGACTCACTGGTGTGGACGCGATTCGTTTCGATTGGGATTTTAGCGATGGCTTAGACCCGACTAGAGGTCCTGTCTTTAAGGAAATCGATGTCATTGGTGCGGTCACGGTTCCGGAACCCTCATCGTTTTTACTTGGTGTAGCAGGCATGGGTCTCATGTGTCTTCGCTGTCGCCGCAGCTAAGACCACTGATAATCAGTATCATTGGGGTATTGGCGAAGTTGCCAGTGCCCCTTTTTTAAATGTTAAAGGAATTAAGTGCCAGAGGTTAGACTTAATGGCACCGAGCTCATCAGGTCTCGATTGTAAAAATAAATATCATGAAGAAGTCGATAGTAAGAACAAGCCTGCTTGTAATGGCGGGCAGTTTATTCGCCACGCTCAACCAGGCCGCCGCAGCCGAAGCTGTGGACAATAACCAATCCGCTCTGTTCGATTTTGAAAACGGCGACCTGGAGGGCTGGAAGATAGTGAGCGGAAAATTCGGCAACATTGTCACCGATCGTGAGACTTTTCATGATTCTAACGAGCCGCATAATCGTCAGGGGAAGTGGCATCTTTCCACGCTTGATGGACCGTCGGGAACCAAGAGCGATGCCTATGTCGGAGAGTTGCGCTCTAAGACATTTAAGCTCACCACACCGCGTGTGAACTTTCTCGTCGGCGGCGGCAGTAAGGGCGTTTATGTGGCGCTTTGCACCGAAGATGGGAAAGAGGAACGTTGGGTCACCGGTGGTGATTCGCAGAAAATGAAGCGGGTTGTTTGGAGTCTGCCCGAGTTGGTGGGAGAAGATGTGTTTTTGAAAATCGTCGATCGCAACAAGGGCGGCTGGGGACACATTACCTTTGATGATTTCAGGGAAGGCGGAGACGAGCGTGATGTGGTTGAACAGGTGAAGTCGGTTCTGCCGAAGATCCCTGAGGACAAAAATCTGTCTGACGACTGGATCAAAGCACTCACTGCCCGCGGCAAACCTGAGGTGTGGAGTGGCGATGAGCTAAATTACATCGGCATGCCGATTGGTGGCATCGGTTGCGGACAGCTTTACCTGGCTGGTGATGGTCGCCTCTGGTTGTGGGATATTTTCAAGAGCAACTACACCCGTGAAAACGTCAACAGTCTGAAGCTGAGCCTGATGACAATGAATGGCCACTACACCGAACCGGTCGATTCAAAAACCGGCACGTACAGCGAGCGCAATGGCGCCGATGTCGAGCAGGGTTTTGCCATTCGGATCGTTCAGAATGATGCGGTCGAACTACGCACTCTGGACTCGGAAGGTTTTCCCGGCGTGAGCTTTCGCGGCGAGTATCCGATCGGTCGTGTCACCTATGCTGATCCCAAATCTCCCGTCAAGGTTGAGCTGGAGGCCTTTTCTCCGTTTATCCCGTTGAGCGCAAAGGATTCTTCCTTACCTGCGACGGTGATGACTTACACGGTGACCAACACCAGTAAGGATCCTCTCGAAGTCGATTTGATGGGATGGTTACAGAATGCCACCTGTCCCCATGATAACGTGGCAGATCTGGGGGAACGACGCAATACCCTGATCCAACAGCAAGGGCTTGTGACGCTCCACCAAACCGTTGAGCCCGCAGCGGGAAAAGGACTCGAGAAGCACCATGGCTACGGTTCAATGGCGCTCAGTTTGATCAAGCCTGAGCAAGGGGCACTCCTCGGAGCGGCCCAGACCAATCTTCCGTTAGATGCTGGGGCATTTGCCAATAAGTTTGAAAAAGGAAGCTCAGTTTCCCACGCACTGGACAAGCCGTTGGTGGGGACACTGGGGCAATCTCTGAAGCTGGCCGCTGGCGAGAGTCGCCAGGTGCGGTTTCTGCTGACCTGGTATTTCCCCCTGCATCAAAAGAAGGGGGAAGTGGATCGCGGTATGAATCGGATCGAGGACTTTGCTTCGATGAAACGTCATTATGCGCCGTGGTTTACCAGTGCTGCTGACGCCGCTCAGAAGATTGAAAAAGACTATGACCGATTGGCTGGTGGAACCCGCCGTTGGAACGAAACTTGGTATGACTCCACGCTTCCTTACTGGTTCCTGGACCGCGCCTTTATTCCGATCGATTGCCTGGCGACTCAGACTTTCCACTGGTTTGACTCCGGTCGGCCATGGGGCTGGGAAGGGGTGGATTCCTGCCCGGGAACTTGCACGCACGTTTGGAGCTATGCGCACGCGATGGGGAGAATTTTCCCGGAGTTCGAGCGACATATTCGCGAGCATGTGGACTACGATATCGCGATGAGTGAGAATGGAGGCATTGCCTACCGTGGGCAGCGTGGCAAAACCGCAGCGACTGATGGTCAGGCCGGCGTCATTTTGCGCACCTTGCGCGAGCACCAGATGTCCGCCGATTCCGAGTTTCTGACACGGGTCTGGCCACAGACGAAAAAGGCGGTGGAGTTCCTCCTCCGCCAAGACCCCAAGAAACAAGGGGTGCTGGAAGGCACTCAGCGGCACACGCTCGATGCCACTTGGGAGGGGCCGATGGGGTGGATGTCCTCGCTGTATTGCGCCGCCCTGCGTGCCGGAGCACAGATGGCTGAGGAGATGGGCGATGACGAGTTTGCCGAGCTTTGCACGAAAGTGGCGGATCGTGGTAAGAAGAACATCGTCGATGAAGTTTTCAACGGTGAGTATTTCATCCACAAACCGCCGAATTTCGAGCGCATCAATACCAATATAGGAAGTCATATCGACCAGGTGTTAGGGCAATCATGGGCATGGCAAGTTGGCCTGCCCCGTGTGTTGCCGAAAAAGGAGACGGACTCTGCTCTCAACGCACTTTGGAAATATAACTTCGCTCCGGATGCCGGCGGCTATGCTCGGGAACACACCTTTATCAAGGGCGCGCGTGTCTATGCTGATGTCGGAGAAGCCGGGATGATTATGACTGGCTGGCCCCAAGGTGGTAGTGAAGTTGCGGTTCCGGGGATGGCACGTCGCGTGGAGAATTTCGAGAAATGGCTCGGTGCGGGGGGCTATTTTGACGAAGTCATGTCCGGCTTCGAATACCAGGTGGCCTCGCACATGATCTACGAGGGCAAACCCGATAGCGAAGAGGTGAAACGTGGCTTGGCCGTGGCCCGTGCGATTCACGATCGCTATAACGCCGCCAAACGCAACCTCTACAACGAAATCGAGTGTGGCGACCACTATTCGCGCGCTATGGCCGCCTACGGGGCCTACCTGGCCGTGTGCGGTTATCAATACCACGGACCCAAGGGAGAGATCGGCTTTGCGCCACGTCTGCAACCGGAAGATTTCCGGGCTGCATTCACGGCAACAGAAGGATGGGGCACGTATAGCCAAAAAATCATCCGCAAGCAGATGCAAGCCAAGCTCAAGCTGAACAACGGCAGTCTGGCGATTCAAACCATCCGACTGGACCCGCAGGGGACGACGATGAGGCAGGTCTCTGTCATCGCTCATGGAAAGAAGGTAAACGCAAGTGTGAATATGGATCAGGGAACCGCCGTGGTGAGACTGACATCTCCGGTCCGAATCGCCACAGGCCAAGAGCTGGTGGTGACATTAAAATGAGCTGCAAACGTCTTCCTTTCACAATAAGATAACCTTCAATAAAACACGATACGCGGAAGGGGCTCGGACCTTGTTAGGACTTCTTCCGCTTGTGCCGTGGGACTTTCAAGCGAATATTAAACAACCTCACGCTGAACGATCAGCAAACAAAACAATGAGACATATCAATTACATCCTAGGATTACTTATGTTCCTGCCCGGCCTGTGTCAGGCTGAGGACTATCGGGTGGATTCACAAAAAAAATTCGATTACATCAGCACGATTGAACTGAAACCGGGCGATACGATTCTGCTGAAACGAGGCATGACGTTTACCGGAATGCTGGCACCGAAGGGGAGCGGCACCGAAGGCAAACCGATCCGCATTGGCGCCTACGGTTCTGGCAAGCGCCCGGTCATCCGAGCCAAAGGGAAACATCTAGCAGGTGTGCTGCTTAAAAACCTTTCCTACTGGGAGGTGCACAGTCTGGAGGTGACCAATACCGACGGCTCGGATAAGGATCAGGGCACACTTTTTGGTATCTATGTCTTGGTTGAGAAAAAGGAGGGGACTTATAGGCATGTTTATATCAACGACTGCTATGTCCACCACGTGAACGGCATGGTGGCTGGGAAGCGTCGTGGGGGAATTCATGTGCATATGAGGAAGGTCAAGAACTCGAAGTTCGACGACCTCCGCATCACTAACAACCGGGTGGAACAGATTGGTGGGGTAGGTATTGGAAACTCGTCCTCGTGCGGTGGAGTGAAGTTGTTGAGAAACGATTACGAGGCCGAGAACCTATGGACACGTGTCTATGTGGCCGGTAACCGGGTGGATACCACCGGGCGCAACAACATCATCGCCCGTGTGAGCAAGGACGCAATCTATGAGCACAACGTCCTGGCTAACAGCAGTCGCCGCGATACCGGACATAGCATCTTTTGCTTTAATACCGACGGAATCAAAATCCAATATAACGAAGCCTATGGTAACGTTGGCAATAAGAAGAACAAAGATGGCGGTGGGGAATCGGATCGCGGTGGCTTCGATGCCGACTACAACTGCATCAATACCTTCATCCAGTATAACTACAGCCACGATAACCTATGGTTCTGCGGGATCATGAAAAGGCCGACGAGAAATGTAGTCATCCGATATAACGTCAGCGAGAACGATCGCGAGGGGATTTATTTCTATGGCTTTGACCGCAACAAGCAGGCGGAAAATGTGCACATCTATAACAACACCCACTACGTCCGCAAGGGCTTGCATGTGGAGGTGTTTGCCGAAGGACGAACACCGGTGAATACCACCTTTGAAAACAACATTTTCTACTTCGAAGACAAGGGCGAATGGGGTCCAAAGGCAGAAGGAATCAATACCGTGTTCCGCAATAACGTCTATCATAACATTCTGCCACACCCATCAGACAGCCAGGCGATTGTGGCTGATCCCAAGTTTGTCAGGGCTGGTAAAGCGGGATTCCATATCAACCTGAAAACGATGGATGCACTCCGCGGCTACCGGCCAAGAGCCGGGTCGTTGTGTATTGATGCTGCGATTCCAATTCAGAACGCAGGAGGAATCGATATTCTGAAAAAGGCAGTCGATCCTGACAGCGCCGACATCGGAGCTCTGGAATTTCAAGGGATTAATCGTAGATAGAAAACATCTAACGCTTTGGTGGCGCCGTAGGTTTTCCTCATAGATGCCTGAGCAGTAGCCATGACCAAACACCTCACCCCTGTCGTCTTGATTCTAGGTCATTCAGCAAAAAAAAGGCGTGGGAGCCGAAGCTGCCACGCCTGAATGAGGAATATGGAAGGAAAACGACTACAGTTCCTTCTTAGCCGCGCGCACGGTGTTTTTGAATTCGCGGATTGTCTTCTTGTTGCTCTGCAGCTCGGTGCGGCTTCCTTTGGTCACAAGTTTCAGGTCGTTCGGATTGAAGACATAGAAATACACTGAAGCCCCGTCGGCGAGACTGCCGACCTGGGAGAGGATTTCTTCGGGGAGACCGGTCTTCTTGTTTCTGAAAGCGGAGACCCGGGTGAACAAGAGCTTGGACGAGGACTTGGTGGCCTTTTCGCCATTCTCCATGGTGGCGGCGCAGTTCGGGCAGCGGTCGTCACTGCCTTTGAACACGATGGTGAGAAGTTTCTTTTTTTCGATCGCTTCAGCCTTCACCGCCTCAAATTCGGAGGTGGGTTTGAAGCCGCGTGGCACCTTGCCGAAGACGGCGGTGGCCATGAGAAGAAGCAGGAGGGTGGGTTTGATGAGTGTTTTCATTGAGTCGGTTATTGCTGGCATCGCCGCTACTTTATCACGAAGTCGCTGGAGACGATGATTTTGACTATGAAGCTAAGTTTTATGGCGATTGTAGGTCAAATCAATAATCAAGACGCAGTTCCTTAGCGCTAGCCGAAATATCAGGGATATGCTTCGTATCTATCGACGTCTGTGTCTCAGCATTATCAAGCCGGCTAGGGAGGAAAATACCCAGCTGCTTGGCTCTGGCACAGGCAGACCGTTGGCGGACAGGATTTCACTGAATCCACCCAGATCTTCCCAGCTCGTGCTTGATGACTGGCCACCGTTGATGCCATTGAGGTCCTGGTTGAGACTGTTTGCGTTATTACTCGTGGCGGTGACATACTGCAGAGCGTTCGTTTCATCGAATGACCCGATGCCAGGAAGGTTCAGAGAATCCACAGCCGTTGCCAGTTCAATGAGTGGTAGGGAAAAGCTGACAAAATAGTCAGTGTGATCGCCACCTCCTCCAGATCCCCCGTCAAGATTGTCGTTGGTCAGAGTCGGGTCGATCGTGGTGTTGACTGATTGGAAGTCGTAATTTGCCGATGTAGCTGAGACCTCATAGTAGGGATTGGATGAGTCGATACTGGTGGTGCTCGGTGAAATGTTGGCTCCGCTTCCTGCCGGGTAGAGACCGACCTCCGACCCTTCGATTGCCGCGGCAAAAAGATCGATAGCACCGTCCAAGTTGGCATCGATGCCTACCCAGAATGCCGATTCGAAACCGCTGGGGTTTTTATCACCGGCGACGCGAAGTCTGAAACCCAAGGTTCCATCGGTGAGGACGAGGGGAGTGTCCGCATCATCAAATGCTGTGTAGAATGATGGGTTGTTGGCATCTCCGACGATGTCGGCATCACGGATGCCTGTTTGCTGGTCCTCGGAAGGGTCTGCACTAGGATCGACACCGTATTGAACCACGTTCCACATGTCAGTGGCGCTAGTGACCGATACGGCAGCACTAACCATTGTGGGAACGGTTAGCGTTAATAGAATAATACTTCTCATATTGCTGAGATGCTTAGTATCTTCACATCATAAACTAAAGTTAATCTTGTTGGCGGTAAGGGTCAAACATCAAACAGTTGTTCTATTGTGCGAGGTCTATGTTAACAGCTGGGCTTCAGAGAGGTCATGGAAACCAACGTGTTGGGATCGTGCATTACAAATCTTCAAAAGTTGGTATCTGTGGCTATTCCTTGATACTTCCTCGGTTGTAGGAGAGTGAACGCAAAAATACCGCATTATTAACGCAAGTGTGTTGCGTTAGTGGGTTTTTAGGTTATAATTCGTCCAACAAAAGATCTGACTGATGGAATTAACTGCTGAACCTATCTCCCTTGAAAGCCGTGCGAATGCCGACCGCATCGGTATCTTTGCCTCTATTCTCTGCGCCATTCACTGCGCGGTTACACCGGTCTTGCTACTGGTGATGCCGGCTTTTGGTAAAGCGTGGTCACACCCGGCGACTCACTGGGGCATGGCCGTGGTGGTGATTCCCATCGCAGTCTATATGATGGTCAAAGGCTTCCGTCGCCATGGCCAGAAGTGGGTGCTCGGTCTGGGCAGTCTGGGTGCCGTTCTGATTGTCATCGGTGCGATGCTACCTTACGCGGAGGCGGACGCATCTGGGCCTGAGGGGACATCTGCCATGAGCATGGAGCAGGCTCCGCTTGCTGAATCGAGCTGCTGCAGTGCTTGTGATGAATGTGTGGAGGCTCCGGTGGAGACTCCCATGGCGGCACAATGTGTCGATAACTGCTGCCCGTCGATCGTGGTCGACGAGGCTGGCGAAAAGTCGCTCCACATCCCCCCGGCGAGTATCGTGACCACCTTGGGTGGCTTGTGTTTAATCGCGGTTCACGCGGCGAACTTATGCTGCTCTGGCTGCGGATGTTGTAGCAAAAAATAACAGCCAGCGCTGTGTCCTGATGAGCGATTCCCGAAGGTTGGCCTGTCTGCTGAAAGATTGCGCCAACGGATTCTACCAGCAGATGTATTTTCTCGGTAAGGATGTCGTGCATCCAACGGGCAACCAGCTGTCAGCCTACGGATTTGAGAAATCACCATCACGTGGATTGAAGGGGACAAGCTGCTACGCCTACGATGCGGGAGATCATCGGATCGAGCTCTACGGCTCTTGCGCCGGTGTCTATTCGGCGAGTTCACAGCTCGTTTATTTACGGAAGAAAGGCCGCTTTTACCACTGGCTTCCAGAGCACCGCTTGGTGGCCGGTTGTTGGTCCCAGGAGGACTTGGACGCCGGGAAACCTGAGAGCCTGATGACGGCTCTGCGCCCTTTACTGCAGTGGTGGCTGGATTATGAGCGCTGGATCGAGAAGCGTCATGGCCAAGCCTACCGCGAACGTTGTTATCATGAGTGGAGTAAAATCAAGAGCCAGAGCCCGTGGCTTCCTCCTGCGGCGGCGATGGCTTGGGTCGCGGAATTTCTGGAAAAGCGCGCCCAGACAACGAGACCGAAACAATTTGTCTGAATGACTCTGGCAGCCATAAAAAGCCTCACGCGTGTCCGCCCCGTCATCCTCCTTACCGGTTTTCTGGGCGCTGGCAAAACTACCTTACTGAAGCGGCTTCTGACCGCCTGTCAGGAGGAAGCATTGCATACCGATGTGATTCTGAACGACTTTGCCGATGCCAATCTGGATTGCGCCACCATTGAAGGGATGGCGGGAAGCATCGAAGCTCTATCGGCAGGTTGTGCCTGCTGTGAGGGCTTGGATTTTCTGCTCAAACTTAGCTTGAAAACCAATGCGCTGGAGTCGGACCTGCTATTCGTCGAGCTCAATGGAACGGCCGACCCTGTGCCGATTATTGAAGCGTTCACCTTGTTGGAAGAGAGGCTGCAACTGCATCCGCGATGGCAAGTCTGCGTGATCGATACCCGCCACTTTGGCGAGCGCGGCTTCTATCGTGACATTGAAGAGCTCCAGCTGCAAACCGCCAGCCATCTCTACCTTTCCCACACCGGAGGAGGGCGCAGCGTCGAAGAGATTCTGGCAGAAGTCAGAAAGGTCAATGCCCACGCCCCCGTGCTGAGTGATGAGGAGCTGGTCCGCGAGGTGCTTGCACTGGGACGGGCTCGACGACAGCGACTGCTTACCGCTCCGGCGCAGGGTGAGCTGGAACTTGCCACGCTGAAAAAATCCGCCCAGCACGAGCAGACCCATGACTTTCACTCCGCCAAGATCGTGCTGCCGGCACAGGCAGAAGAGCAGAAGATTCTGAACTGGCTGAACTCCCTCCCAGCCTCGGTGCTCAGGGTGAAAATGTTGATGGGCGTGCAGGGCAAGCCGGGAGCGCGTTATCTCTACGAGCGTGTGGGCATGGAGGTGAGTCGCTACCCACAACGCGTGGAACTCGGCCCCGGGGTGGAAAACTCCGTCATTTTGATTGGCCCTAATCTCCCGCTCGCTGAACTTGAACAGTCGGCGCGTGAGTATTTTGGCAAGTAAACTCGGTGGACCGGAGGAGGCCTGTGGATGATTCTTGACAGCAAATTGGCTCCCTCTTAGGTTAAAAAAAATCGGGTGTCCTTGCGGATACTTATCCTGAGTCCGTCACAACGACTCGTAGCCAATCTTAAATAGACAAGCACTATGATGAAAACAGAAAGTAAACTGGCCCTCTGGGTCACCACATTGGGGTTACAGGCAGTCGCTCTTTCGTCACTTCATGCCGTGACATTGCAAATGAATGATTTCGGTGCCGGGGCTGATGTGGGGCCTTCTTTGCAACAAGCAACCAATAGCTTGGGCACCGGTGGTTCAGCAGACCCTGCGACAGGAGTGATCACCACCGGGACCAATAATAACAGCACCTATGGACTTAACTCAAGCAGCCTGGTGGATGTCACATCCGTCGCCGGCGCAACTGGCTTCACTGTGGAGTGGGTGATCAGCGGAATTTCTCAAAACGTGGGTGCCATTCAGTCGAACGACATGTTCTTCGGAGTCACTGGAAACTCAAGCACAGCCACAAATGGAGATCCAAGTTTGTTTAACAACAGTGGCAATGCCATTGGGATCAAGCTGGATGTGATTGGTTCGGTATCGAGCTTCTTTGAAGTGGGTTCTTCGAGCACTGGAGCTCAGCAAACAACGGCACTGACCACAGATTCGATGGAGGACGGTTTCACTCTCAGCTTCACTGTGAACGATGACAATACCTGGTCGGCCACTTCCACCGGCTTGTCTTCGGAGATCAATACATCCGGAACACTCGCCCATGCGACCTATGCGGGCATCGCCTCCAACCTCGGCGCTTACACGAGCGTGCAGGGAAATAGCATCGTCTACACCGTGGATAGCGTCAGCATCTCCACCGTCCCAGAGCCGTCCTCCGCAGCCCTTCTCGGTCTCGGAGCCATGGCTCTTGTGTTCCGACGGAAGAAGTAGAGCCCAATTTTCGAAGCCTTATTTGATAGCAACCCGACCAGCCTCCTGGTCGGGTTTTTTTATTCCGAGAGCATGCCTCCGTGTGACTTGTGCGAAGTGCCATCCATGCGTGCAAAAAAAAGCCCTCCACGGCATGGACCGAGGAAGGCTGATGGAAGAGCGGTATGTCCGTGGATGCCTATCTGCGACGACGCAGAATCAGAGCAAGTCCACCGAGGCCAAGAAGGGCTGCGGAGGATGGCTCAGGCACGGCATCGATGGTGATTTCATAGATGTTCATGCCGGAATTGCCTTGGGTATAAGCGGCGAAGAAGTACTCACCATCTGCGGAGTTGGTGAAAAGGTCGGAAAATGTGCCGGCGCCGAGACTAGCGGAGGTGCCGTCGAGGTCGAAATCAGCGCTGCCGTCCGCATTCACTGTCAGGGTGAATGTTTGACGGGTTCCCAGATCGATCGCGCTGTTCAATGCGGTGGATGCAGATGTCAATGCACCGCCGGTGGTGTCGGAGTTGAGACCTTGAAAACCGTTTCTTGTGGTGGCGGAAAATCCGACTGCATTCAAATCAGCATCGGTCTGCATGAAGGCATTCAGGTTGCCCAGATCGGTTCCGGAAGCAGTGATTTCGTCAACAATACCGAAGGATGAGGTGAAAGACGCAAAGCTGCTTGAAGCCGCCGTTTGGAAGTCCACGGTCAGGGTGAAACCTCCAGACAGATCAAATTGATTTTCGGTATGCAAGTAAGCGACTTTAAAGCCTTGAACTGGATTCTGGTTTGAAGTCAATACTCCTTCATCGATGAATGGGTCTGCTAGGTCCAAGTAGGTGTCGCTAATGAGTCCACCACCAACATAGTTATTGTTGATGAGAAAATCACCGTCGAATTCATCATGATAGACGATAACGGCTTGGGAAGTTCCACAGGCTGCAAGCAGGGAGAGTGTGGTAAGTGCAATGGATTGATATTTCATAGTAGTAGTTCTGCGTATGACTGGTTGCGCAGGTGAGCGAAACTTGAAGCAATCATTAGGCCATCACTTACGTTACGGAGGGTTTGTTTTCGTAGGAAAGGGGTCAAAAAAAGAACTTTTTGAGCGATCCTATGTCACGAAAACAGCTTGTTTTCAAACGTATGTTACGTAGGGTTTAATGTTCTGTTTGAAGGAGAAGGATGTTTGTTGGGGCTCAATAGGGTGGCTCGTTACGTTGGCTCTGCCTGACGTCGCGGGCGAAAAAAAAAGGCGCCCTACTGGGAGCCATCGACAAAAAAAGCCCCGCCTCGGCTCAATGTCTGAGCTGAAACGGGGCGGTGGAGGGTTTCCGTTTTTTTGGAGTGCGGGATGCTTAGTCGAGCGCGTCTTGTCTCGCCTTGTCCTTGATCTGGCCGTCGCCAGTGATGCGGTATTGGTAGCTGGTCAGCTCTTTCAGCCCCATCGGGCCTCGGGCGTGAAGTTTGTCGGTGCTGATGCCGATTTCCGCACCAAATCCAAACTCTTCGCCGTCGGAGAAGCGGGTGGAGACGTTGTGGTAGACACAGGCACTGTCGATGGCCGTTAGGAAATGTTGGGCCGCTGCGTCGTCGGTGGTGATGATCACTTCGCTGTGCTGAGAGCTGTGGGTATTGATGTGCTCAATGGCGGCTTCAGTGGAATCGACCACTTTGACCGCGATGATGAGATCGAGATACTCGGTGACCCAGTCGGCGTCCTCGGCAGGGGTGGTGCCGTCGATGATTTTTTGGGTCGCTTCATCGGCGCGGATTTCCACACCACGTTGATCGAGCCGGGCTTTCAGCTTGGGTAGAAACTCATCGGCAATGTCCTTGTGCACCAGGACGGTTTCCAGGGCGTTGCAGACCGAGGGTTTCTGGGTTTTGCCATCGTCGATGATGGCGACCGCGAGATCTTGGTCGGCTGCACGATCGACGTAGGCGTGGCAGATGCCATCATAGTGCTTGATCACCGGCATGCGTGCCAGGCTGACCACGGTTTCGATCAGCCCCTTGCCTCCGCGTGGGATAATCAGGTCGAGATATTTGTCCATGCCCGCGAGCACCGCGACGCTTTCACGATCGGTGAAGGGGATGAGCTGGATGGCGCCAGCGGGTAATCCGGCCGGTTCGCCGCCGGACTGAAGAGCTTTGGCGATGGCTTTGTTCGAGTGGATCGCTTCACTGCCGCCACGCAGGATGGTGGCATTGCCCGATTTGAGGCAGAGCACGGCGGCGTCCGAGGTCACGTTCGGGCGACTCTCGAAGATAATACCAATCACCCCGATGGGCACCCGCACCTTGTTGATCTCAATGCCGTTCGGGCGGGAGATTTTTTCCAGGTGCTCACCCACGGGGTCTGGAAGGTCGGCGACTTGTTCGATGCCCGCGGCGATGGCGTCGACGCGGTCGGCATCGAGCTTCAAGCGATCTAACATCGCTCCGGTGAGACCTTTGGTTTCGGCGGCGTCGATGTCTTTGGCATTCGCCTCGAGGATGGCAGCGGTGTCCGCACGCAGGGACGTGGCCATGGCGCGCAGGATGTCGGATTTTTTCTCTGCCGTGAGCTGGGCCAGTTGGTGCGCGGCAGTGCGCGCGTTGTGACCAAGCTGATAGATGGCGTCTTTGATTTCGTCTGAATTCATGAAATGAAAATGGGTCGGGGGATTATTTCGTGGCGGGTTTTTTGGCGAGGAAGCGGGTGCAGATGCCTCGGCCGTTGATGATGTCCCTGAGGCGTTCTGGTTCGCGACCGTTGGCGATGCAGGTTTCGATCCCGCCGTCGACAGCGCGTTTCACCGCTGTGAGTTTGGCTTTCATGCCACCCATGGACATCCGGGCTTTTTTTTCTTCGGCAAAATCGAAGACCGAATCAACGTCTTCCACCACCGGGATGATTTCACCACCGATGCCGCCTTCGCCGTAAAGTCCGTCGATGCTGGAGAAGATCACCAGCTTGTCGGCTTTGACCAGTTCGGCCACGCGGACGGCGAGCATGTCGTTATCACCTACGCAGTAATCGCTGTAGGCCACGGTATCGTTCTGGTTCACGATGGGCACCACGGCTGGCTCGTGCAGCAGTCGCAGCAGGGTGGCCTTGGTGTTGGCGCGGCGTTCGGTATCGCGGAAATCATCGGCGGTCCGGAGCAGCTGGGCCACGTTGACGCGGAAGTGCGCGAAGAGGTTTTCGTATGCGTGCATCAGGCGAGTCTGACCGACAGCGGAGACCGCTTGTTTGGTGGCCAGCTCTTTGGGATACTCGGTGAGGCCGAATGCGGTGATGCCAGCTCCTACAGCTCCACTGGAGACAAGGATGCATTTACCGTGCGGGCCCACGCATTGGGCGATTGCATTGACGAGACGTAACAGGGAAGCTCCATCGAGGGTGGCATCTTCCGCTCTGGTGAGCACTCCTGTTCCTACTTTGACGACGATTATTTGGTCCACGTATATAATAATGTTAGTTAAGTCCCGCAATTGTCGTGGGTGCAGATGAACTTAATATAAAGGTAGGGTTTGAATCTTCCTAGGTTGGTTGCCTGTTCAGGGCACCGCATTCGATTTACTCAAAAGATGCGATTTATTGTCTGCGGCCATACTACGGCTGGGACGAGGGTATCATTAACTCGAATCTAGAAATGACAAAAGGAAATCCTCGTTCATTTTGACATCAGAGTGGAAATGGCAGCAGCGCTAGAGGTTCATCAATGATGTTGCAAAGCCGATATGTTGGCGCGAAAAAATATCTGCGAGGCAAGGCCCCTCCTTCCTTTCCGCAGATAGCTGAGTTATATCATTGTGTTCTGTTAGTATGCTTGTGAGGGGGGGCTGTAATTAGGTGAAAAAATAACCGGTGTGTGCTATGGAATCCACCCGATCCCCGCATCGGTAACCGACCGATACGGGGAGGAGGTGGGTTTCCGTGCTTAGCTCAATGTCGTGCAAGCACGGAGTTGTTCGGCGGCGACGACGAGGTTTCGCAGTGATGCCTCACTCTCTTTCCATTGGCGGGTTTTTAGTCCGCAGTCCGGATTTACCCAGAGGTTTTCCCGTGGGATGATGCCCGTTGCTTTGGTCAGCAGGGAGGTCATGCTTTCCACACTTGGCACCCAGGGGGAGTGGATGTCCCAGATGCCTGGGCCGATCTGGTTCGGGTAGCCGTGGTTTCGGAAAGTCTCTAGCAGCTTGAGCCGATTGCGCGTGGTTTCGATGGAGATGACATCGGCATCCAGATCGATGATGGTCTGGAAAATATCCTCGAACTCGGAGTAACACATATGCGTGTGAATCTGCGTTTCCGGCGCCACTGCGGAGGTGGAGATTTTAAACGCGTCTGCGGCCCAGGAGAGGTAGGCGGCTTGTTCATTTTGGCGCAGTGGCAGCCCTTCGCGCAGCGCCGGTTCGTCCACCTGAATGATGGCGGTTCCGGCACGTTCGAGATCGAGCACTTCTGCGCGGATGGCGCAGGCGATTTGTTTGGCGACTTGTTCCCGCGGCAAATCATCACGCACAAAACTCCATTGCAGAATGGTGATGGGGCCGGTGAGCATGCCTTTGACGGGTCGATTGGTAAGGCTCTGAGCATAGGAAATCCACGGCACGGTGATCGCCTTGGGGCGTTCGATGTCGCCCCAGATGATCGGAGGTTTGACACAGCGGGTGCCGTAACTTTGCACCCATCCGAACTGTGAACTGGCGACCCCTTTCAGTCCTTCGGCAAAGTATTCGACCATGTCGTTGCGCTCGAACTCACCGTGCACCAGCACGTCCAGGCCGATGTCTTCCTGTTTGCGGATGCAGTTGCGGATCTGGTCTTTGACAAATACACGATACTGCTCGGCGGTGAGCTTGCGGCGCCGGAAGGCAGCTCGCTGGCTTCGGACTTCTTGGGTTTGCGGAAAGGATCCGATGGTGGTGGTGGGGAACTCGGGGAGCTGGAGCAGCTGCTGTTGCCGTGGGATGCGTTGGGGAAATGGCAGCCGCCTTTTGTGTTCGTCACGGTCCAGAGCCTGGTAGCTTTCGCGTAAACTGCCGACCTCGACCCCCGGGGTGAGTGCGCGACGGCGGTGGATTTCCTCATTGGCAGCAAACACAGCCTCATCGGCGGAACCGGCCAAGGCCTGGGAGAGGTGGCGCAGTTCCACGAGCTTTTCCTTGGCGAAGGCGAGCCAAGGGCGCAGCGGAGAGGGGAGCTCGCTTTCATGTTCCAGGGTGTGAGGCATGTGTTGCAGAGAACAGGACGATGCGAGCCAGAGACGCTCTGCATCGATGTGTTCTAACACTTCCTCGCCGATCTCGCGCAGCTCTGCCAGTTTCGCGGCCCAGATTTCTCTGCCTTGCACCAGCCCCAGCGAGAGGATTTTGTCATCCGGGAGGTAACGCGCTGCCGTCACCGCGTCCTCGGGCTGCTCGGTGATATCGAGATGGACGCCATCGATTGGTAGGGTGAACAGCGTATTCAGCTTGCCCCGGACGCTGCCGTAGTAGCTAGCCAGCAGCAGTCGGCTGCCACCTTTGTGCTGCCCGAGCTTCATGTAGGTGCGGACAATCGCTGCGTGCTGGGCCGCGCTGAGGTCGTCGGCGAGGACCGGCTCTTCGAGCTGAATCCATTCGGCCCCGGCGGCGGAGAGTTGTTCCAGAAGTTCTCCGTAGAGGGGGAGTAGCTGCTCTAAATGTTGCAGCGGATCGCCATGCTTGGGGTCGCTGGCGCGACTGAGTGACAGCAGACTAACAGGCCCTAACAAAGTTGGCTTGGCGCGGTAGCCAGCCGAGATCGCCTCCTCGAGTTCCCCCAGGATTTTCTCTGGATGGAGGGTGAATTTCAGGTCGTCGTCGATTTCCGGAACGAGGTAGTGGTAATTGGTGTCGAACCACTTGGTCATCGCCAGTGGCTCACGGCCCTCGGCGCCACGGGCGAAGCTGAAGTAGTCGCTCAGTCCCCGGTCGGCATCGGATGCGCCAAATCTCTTCGGCACGATGCCGAACATCAAGGCGGTATCGAGGGTGGTGTCGTAGAAGCTGAAATCGTTCACCGTGACAAAATCCAGTCCGGCGTCCTGCTGCTCCTGCCAGTGACGTCGGCGCAACTTCCGGCCGACCTCTTGCAGCGCTGAGGCTGAGATTTCCTGACGCCAGAATTTTTCCGTCGCCCACTTCAGTTCGCGGCCAGCTCCCAGTCGCGGGTAGCCGATGACGTGTGTTGTAATGTGTTGTTTTTGCATTGCCAAAATAGCGTGAGGGAAATTGCATGATTAGAATAATGAAATGATGAGGGTGACAATATGAATTGAAATAATGATTCTGTGATGTTAGCGGAAGGCATGCAGCACTTAGAACTTAGGCAGATGCAGACGATGATTGCCTTGGCCGAAACCGGCAGCCTGACCAGGGCGGCAGAGCGTGTGAATCTGAGCCAGAGTGCTTTATCGCATCAGATCAAGGCGCTGGAAGAGCGCTACGAGGCCTCGCTTTACGTGCGCAAAACCAGTCCGCTGCAGTGGACCAGGGAGGGCGAGCGCTTGTTAGGATTGGCTTACGATGTACGCCGATTGATCGAGGATGCAGAGCGCGATCTAACCAAACTGAAGCAAGGCGTCTCAGGGCAGCTGCGCATCGCGGTGGAGTGCCACTCCTGTTTCGACTGGCTGATGCCGGCAATGGATTTGTTTCGGGAGTCGTGGCCGGATGTGGAGATGGATTTGATTTCAGGTTTCCACGCAGATCCGGGAGGCTTGTTGGATGAGGGGCGGGCCGACATGGTGATCGTCTCGCGCAACACGCGGCGCAAGCGCACCGAATATCAGCCATTGTTCAGCTTTGAAATGCCGGCTTTGTTAGCCAATGATCACCCGCTGTTAGCCAAGGACTACCTGACGGCGCGTGATTTTGAGCTGGAAAACGTGATCTGTTATCCCATTCCGGAAAGCCGCATGGACCTGTATCGTAAAGTCCTGCAGCCGGCAGGCGTGCGTCCCCGGCAGCAGCGGCGAACCGAGCTGACGGTGGCCATTTTACAGCTGGTGGCCAGTCGCAGGGGGATCGCGGTGCTGCCGCGTTGGGCGGTGAAACAGCACCTCGACAGCGGATATATCAGCGAGCGCCCAGTGACGCGGAACGGTTTGCAAAGCGAGCTTTATGCCGCCACCCAAGCGGGCTCCAGCGAGCACGCCTACATGCGTGATTTCGTGAAGATGATGAAATCGACCATGTCCAAGATGTTCACCGACGTGACCCTTTTGCAATGAGACCTCTTCGGACATGGCTTCGCATTCACTCTATCCTTGCTGCTCGACTGCCTTTCGCACCGCGGGTAACTCAATAATTTTACTGTAAAAATCCCCCGTTCTGTGGTCAAACCCACCGCGCCGCACGGTAGTCACTGCCGACCGCCTACCTACCACAGCCCACTGATTTCCACCGACCACCGAAAAAATGAACGTCTCACTCAACTGGCTCAACGATCACCTTGATCTCTCCCACATGTCCCTGCAGGAAATTGATGACCTGCTCACCTTTGCCGGTGTGGAAGTGGAGGGGATCGAATCCAAAGGTGTGCCATCGGATAAAATCGTGGTCGCTCAGGTGAAATCCGCCGAGCAGCATCCGGACGCCGACAAGCTGAAAGTTTGCATGGTCGACGCCGGCGAAGGCGAACTGCGCCAGATCGTCTGTGGCGCGAAGAATTACAAGGTGGGCGATAAAGTCCCCTGCGCGCTGCCCGGTGCCGACCTCGGTGGCGGCTTCGTGATCAAGGAGGGCAAGCTTCGCGGCGTGCCATCACTCGGCATGCTCTGCGCCGCCGGTGAGATCGGCCTGATCGATGCCGAAGACGGCCTGATGATCCTGCAGGAGGACGCCGTGATCGGTGAGAAGCTGCAAGACATGTTCGATGCCGATACCATCATCGAAGTCGAAGTCACACCAAACCGCCCCGACCTGCTTTCCCACACCGGCATGGCCCGCGAGCTCGGTGCACTGGCTGGCATCGATCGCAAATCTCCGGCACTCGAAACTCCCGAAACGACCGGTGCGGCTGGTCTGATCCAACTCAACGCCACCGACTCCTGCCCGTACTACACCGCCGTGAAAATCTCCGGTGTGAAGGTTACCGAGTCGCCCGAATGGTTGAAGACCAAGCTGGAAGCGATCGGCCTGCGCCCGATCAATAACGTCGTCGATATCACCAACTACGCCCTGCACGAGCTCGGCCACCCGCTGCACGCCTTCGATGCCGCGAAAGTAAAAGGCGCTCTCGATATCCGCATGGCCGCCGATGGCGAAACGTTCAAAGCTCTCGACGAAGTCGACTACAAGCTCGCCGCCGACGATGTGGTGATCTCAGACGCCTCCGGCAAAGCGCTTGCGCTCGGTGGCATCATGGGTGGGCTCGATAGCGGTGTTACCGAAACCACCACCGACGTCATTCTGGAAAGCGCCTACTTCACGCCATCGAATATCCGTCGCAGCTCACGCCGACTGGCACTCAGCTCGGATTCCTCCTATCGCTTCGAGCGTGGTAGCGATCCGCAAGCAGTGCTGACCTCCTCCGCGTTCGTCGCGAAATTGATCACCGAGCTGGCTGGTGGCAGCATTGAAGGCGCCACCGCTGTGGCCGGAGAAGCTCCTGTGCTCACCAGCGAAGTGGAGCTCGATGCCGCCAAGCTGGACCAGCTGATGGGAGGTTCTATTTCCCTTGCCGATGCCGAAGATATTCTTACTCGCCTCGGACTGGACAAGGTCGCCGACAACAAGTGGCAAGTCCCCAGCTATCGTCTCGACCTGCCGCGCCACATCGACCTCGTGGAAGAAGTCGCCCGCGTCCACGGTCTCGACAAAGTTCCCTCACGCTACACCGGCACCTTCGTGCAGGAAAGCGCGGTCGATGCCGCCTACGATTACCAAATGGCCCAGCGTAAGACGCTCGCCGCTCTCGGGTTCTACGAAACCCAGACGATCAAACTCATCGCCGAAAGCTCCACCGAGGCCACCGTGCCGCAGATGGACACCGCGTTGCCACTCCGTCCGCTGATGGATGGTGATGTCATTCGTGTCGCCCTGCCACTGAGCGAAGACCACGCGATCATGCGTCCTTCTCTGACTCCTGGTCTGGTCGCCACTGCCGCGCGTAACATCCGCCAGGGCGTGAAGTCGCTGCGTTTCTTCGAGATCGGTCGCCAGTTCCGCAATGCCGGAGGCGGCAAGGCGAAGGACTTGGAGGCGGATTCGCTGGCACTGCTGATGGGGGGCGATGCCTCACCGTCCGGTTGGTCGGCCGACAGCAAGAGCATCGATGCCTTCGATCTCAAAGCTGTGATCGAATCTCTGCTGCCAAACAAAGACATCCAATTCACACCGCGCAAACGCGACGGCTTCATCCTGGCTGCTGACATTCAGTGCGATGGCAAGCCGATCGGTGCCTTCGCCCAGCTCAGCCCGGCGAAGTGCCGCGAGCTTGGCTCGAACACACCGATCTACCTCGCTGAGCTGGAGCTGAAAAAGTGCCAGCAGCTCGGTGCTGGAACCTCTCAGGCGGATGAACTTCCCCAGTTCCCCGGATCGAGTCGTGACGCCGCCATGGAAGCTCCCGTGGACATGCCAAATGCGGACATCGAGAAAGCGATTAAGAAGCACAACGAGATGCTGTTAGTTTCCTCCGCCTGCTTCGATCTGTTCACCGATCCCACCGGCGAAAAACTGCCTGCCGATAAAAAATCCATCGCCTACACCTTCCACTACCGCTCCCCGGAGCGCACCCTGAAGGCCAAGGAAGTGGACGACGCACACCAGAAGCTGTTGGCTCACCTGACCAAAACACTGCCGATCACCTTCCGTTAGGAAAGAGCGGAACGGAGCATGGACATTCCTGTCCATGGGCAACCCCTGCCCGCAACCCAAGAGCACTGCCCTTAGCTTGCCGGCGGACAAGAATGTCCACCCTCCCTTCTGAACGCCATCAGGGGATGGCTGGCAATCACATCCAAGCGCACGGCTTCGCCGGGAGCGGGCTGAACTTCATGGCTGACGCGGACTTTGACCTCCTCGCCGCCCTCGTTCAGCTTCACCTTGCAAAGTCGGGAGCCTCCTTCGAAGCGCGACCAGATAAGCTGCGCATTGGGCTCGGCGCTTTCGGTGAGGGTGAAATCGTCGGGGCGCACGAGTAGCTGGATATCGCCGGACGGTGGGCAATCGACCGCAATCACCGGCACGCTACCGAGTGGGGTGTCGGCCCGGTTTTCCTGAAGTTGGGCGGATAAAAAGGATGCGTCACCGAGAAATTCGGCGACGAAGCGACTGGATGGGTGTTCGAAGCAATTCTCCGGCGTATCGAGCTGTTCCAGCTTTCCTTGGTTGAGGATCCCCACTCGATCGCCGATGGACATCGCTTCGTCCTGATCGTGGGTCACCCAGACGGCAGGCACGCCAGCTTCCTTGAGGGCATCGCGGATGGTCCAGCGTAGGCTGTCCTTGAGGGCGGCATCGAGATTGGAAAGAGGTTCGTCGAGCAGCATCAGCGATGGCTGATGGGCGAGGGCGCGGGCCAGCGCAACCCGTTGTTTCTGCCCGCCGGAAAGTGTCTGCGGCATCGCGCGCCGATGCGACTCCAGCCCGAGAAC
The DNA here is from genome assembly GCF_016811075.1 of Oceaniferula flava. Lineage (NCBI taxonomy): Bacteria > Pseudomonadati > Verrucomicrobiota > Verrucomicrobiia > Verrucomicrobiales > Verrucomicrobiaceae > Oceaniferula > Oceaniferula flava. The sequence goes on along the minus strand of NZ_JAFBGL010000007.1, from coordinate 110,779 downwards.
CTCGATCCAGTGCTTAACCTCAGACTTGTCACGCAGGCGGAAGCCGATGTTCTTCTCCACATTGAGATGGGGGAAAAGGGCGAAATCTTGGAACACCATACCGATATGGCGTTTCTCCGGCGGCACCGGGTTTCCCTTAGTGATGCGGAGATCGTTCATCCTGATCTCGCCGCTGGTCACAGGGAGGATGCCGGCGAGGGTGCGTAGAATCGTCGATTTGCCACAACCGGTCGGCCCCACTAGCATCAAGATCTCGTTGCCCTCAAGCTTGAGGTTCAAGTTCTCCACCACCGTGGCCTTGCCGTAGCCGGCGCATAGCTTGTCGATTTCTAGCTTCATGATTCTTCCTGGTGGAGCAGAAGTTTCTCAGCCCTCCGCTCACCGGCGAGCATGATGGCCAGACCGATGGCGGAAAACAAGACCAGTAACAGCCCGGGGATGGCGGCGCGGCCGAAGTAGCCAGCCTCGTAGACCAGCCAGATTTCCGTGGTCAAGGTTTCGTATTCATTCGGGCGCAGCAGCAGGGTGGCGGGCAGCTCGCGCATGGTTTCGAGGAAAACCAAGGCGGCTCCGGCGACGATTCCCCGCATGGCCAGCGGCATGGTTACCCGTAGGAAGACCTCACTGCGACCGGCCCCCAAGGTGCGCGCGGCGTGCACCATGTTGCCATCGATTTTTTCCAAAGTCGCCCGAATCGTGCCCACCGCCAGCGGCAGAAAACGCAGCACGTAGGCGATCACTAACAAAGCCAACGTCTGATACAAAAACGGCTCCTCCAGCCCCCATTTCTCCAGAAACTGAGTCACCTCTGGGTTCTCCTCAGACGCTTTGTAAATCTCAGCCTCGGCGCGCAGTCCGAGGTAAACCAGGGCGGTGCCCATGACGATTCCAGGCACGCCGTAGCCGAGGTAGACGATGCGTTCGAGGAAACGACCGACCTTTCCAATCGTTGCCGCATAAGCCACCGGCAGAGCCACGATCACCGCCACGCCCGCAGCGATCAGCGAGACCTTGAGTGAGTTCCAGGCGATGATTTGATCAAAGTCTCCCGCCCCCTCGCGCTTCAGCCAGATACCGAAGATCAGTAGCGGTAACCCGATAGCCAAAGCGACAATGCCGGCCACTGGTATCAGGGAAAATGCGACACCCGCACGGCTCGGCTGTAGCGACAAACAATGGCCGCTATTTTCCCGCACGCTGCGAAAGCAAAACTCGGCCACCAGCACCACCACCACGAGGAAAATCAACTGCAGCGAGAACAGGGCGGCGCGGTCGAGGCCGAAGGCATTGTATTCCACAAAGATGGCACGCGTGAAGGTGTCCAGCTGCATGATCGCCGGTGTGCCGAAATCCGAGAGCGTGTAGAGCGCCACCAGCAAAGAGCCGGCGGCGATGCCATTGCGCACCCGTGGCAGCACCACTCGCCAGAGGGAGCCCGGCAACGAGAGCCCGAGAGTGCGGGCGGCATTGACGATATTTCCGTCCAGTCCTCGCAGTGCAGCGCGTGTTGTTAGAAAAACAAAGGGGTAACTGTAAAGCGTCATCACCACGGTGGCACCCGCCAGTCCCTCCATTCTGGGCAAGGTCAAACCAATCAACTTTTCGAGCTCACCGCCCTTGCCGAAGGCGGCGTAGAAGGTGAAGGCGCCGAGGTAGCTGGGCATCGCCAAGGGCGTGGCCAGTGCGATCACCCAGAGGCGCTGGAGCGGTAGCTTGCAGTAGGCTGTTAGGAAGGCAAGCGGCACCCCGATCACGATCGACCCCACCACGGTGGTGGCTGTGAGCAGCAGGGTGTTTTTGAGAATTCGCCACGTTTCCTCGCTGAAATAAACCTCCGCTCCCTTAGCCAGGTAGTAGAGCACCGCAATAGGAGCTAGCGCCAGCACCGCAATCACAGCGGAGAGCAGGTAGGAAGGGTAGCGGCTTAGCCAGCGGGTCATCGCATGCGGTTATAAGGGCCGGCCGGCCTCCGCGTCAATGGCTACTGGGAGCGCATCGAGCGGTGACCGGCCTGCTTGAGCTTGAGAAGTTCCGAGTTTTACAAGACCCCGGTGCTGCGCATCAGTCGCAAGGTGGGGGCGAGATCCGCCAGCTGGGCGAGGTCGACCTTCGGCGGATGGATGTCAGCGAGGTCGGGCAGGCCTTTCGGCATGGTGACGCTCGGCAGCATCGGGATTTCATAGGCTTCCGAGGCGAGGAATGATTGCGCTTCGCGACTGAGGAGGTAGCGGACGAAATTCTGCGCCAGCTCGCCGCCGCGCAGGGTCATGGCGCCGGAGGCATTGAGCAGACAGCCGGCATCGTTGTTGGTGAATGCGAGGTCCACCTTGGCGTCCGGATCGCCTGCTTTCAGTCGCAGGGTGTAGTAGTGATTGGCAAAGGCGATGTCCACTTCGCCACGAGCCACGCCCATGACGGCACCGAGTTCGCCGGCGTAGGATTTGGCACGTTTCTTGGTGGCGATCAGCCATTTCTTGGTGGCCTCGTCACCGCGCAGGATCCGCATGGCGGAGACAAACGATTGAAAAGCTCCGTAAGCCGGGGCCCAGCCGATGGTGAGATCGCTGTCGGCAATTTCCGAAAGTGTCTTCGGCACATCGGCAGCTTTGAGTTTACCGGTGTGGAAGGGGATGGTGCGGATGCGACCCGAAATCGGCACCCAGTTATCGTAGCGGAAGCGTTCGTCGACTTGGCTGGTAATCGTATCGGGCAGCTTGCGCGCCTTGCCGGTGCCGGCGACCAGTCCGATGGCTCCGGAATCGACCGCCCAGAAGACGTCGGCGCGGACCAGGCCCATTTTCGCCTCGGCGACGATGGTGTTCGCCAGTGCCGCGGTGGGTCCGCGGCGGATGCTGAGTCGGAGATCCGGATTGCGCTTTTTCACCGCATCGATGACGCGCTCATACAGTCCGCCTTCGCCACGTCCGAGGTAGAGCGTCAGCTTCCCCTTCAGGCGCGGAAGATCTTCCACGGAAACGCCGGCAAGCTTTTGCGCGGCATCCTGGCCCAGCCCCATCAGCGGCAGCCCGGACATGCAGCCACCGGCGGCACCGATGGCGGAACGTAGGAAATGGCGGCGTGTGGGATTAAAAGGCATCTTTCTTCTCCTTGGCAGCTTTGGCCATCAGTTCGCTGGCCTTGGCAATTTTTGCCTTCATGGCTTCGGTGGTTTTTTTGATCTCAGCCAGTGCGGCCTCACCTTCGATCAGCTTCGGCAAGGTGACGTTGAAGTCTTTTTCCAGATCGGCCACCAGCTTGGCGTCTTGCTCAATGAGGCCACCTTCCACGCCCTCGAAAAGGTTCAGGTAGGTCGCGTGCACCATTTTCTTGGCTTCCTCGAAGTCGCGCTCGGCAGATTTTGCCATGATGCGATCGAGCTTGTCCTTGATGATGGCGAGCGTGGCTACTGGATCGGCAGCGGCGTCATGTTTGTCACCAGCGGCCTTGGGAGCGGCTGCTTGGTTATTGGCCTGTTGATGGGCGGCGAGTTTGACGGCGCCCAGCCCCTGCCAGAGTGTTTCACGCAGGCTGGTCATGGAGGCTTGAACCTCTTTGCCAGGCTTGCCGGCATCGATGCCTTCCTTAATCGCGTAAATGCCCTGCCAGATCTTGGCATAGTGCTGCACGAAGTTGAGCTCCACTGGGTAGTGCATCTTGGCGTCTTCCCAGAACTTCAGTAAATCACCGGTGTCCACGGCCTTACCGCCTTTTTCGGCGTAGGTGTTTACCAGGGTTTCATACTTGGAGATGGTCTTGCGCAGATCGGTTTCATACTCGCCGACGTGCGCCTGCATGTTTTTCACGTCCTCACCCAGTGCGCCGTGGGCGTTGGCATTGGATGGTTGCAGGGCAATAATGGCAGCGGCGACTGCCAACGAGGTAGGCAGCATGCGGGTCAGTGAGCGAGATAAAGTCATTGTTGGAATTTGTTGAGTTTGAGTCTCATTAGCAATGAGAGCGAGCGGGTTACGATTAGCACCCGTCCGATTTGCCGTCCAGTGCAAATGCCGAGACTGACTGTGAAAGCTGCGCATTTGGCAAGCTGGCGCTAGGGGTGACAAGCTGGCACCAAAGATCAGGAGACTGTGAAACTGGCTCTGCCTCTCCTGAATAGAGTGAATTGCGAGGCTGGTATTGCTTGGAGGCATTATCTGGTGTGGTGGTTGGACATTGTCTGTGACTGGATGGTATTATAAAAAATAACGTAAAAACGGGTGTTGGGCAGGAAGGTCATTGCGCAGATATGGGCTTCCAAGGCAGTTAATTGCAGACAAATAGGCCTGTATTATAAAAAACAGCAAAATTAATCGTAAAAAACGCTTTACCTATCTTGAAAATCACCCTAATTATGTTTTCAGCAAGCGAGACGATATTATCGCCGGACTTGCTGCCCTCCAATCCAGGACAAGACCACGCACGAAAGTGACAATGCTCTCTTGCAATCGACACCCTCCAAGTCGGTTGAGTCCTTGGAAACACAAAAACCAAGGATGCCAAGAGAACACGGTTGCAAGCTTTTCACTCTCTATTCCTTATCATTAAGACCCCCCTCCCAAGAAAACAGCGTTTCCCTCCAAGAAACATTATTTCATTAATCCAGAGCAGTCCTCAATTTTGACAGGCGTTTCCTCCCAAGAAACTCTGGATTAACTACCCAAAAAGCAGCTTTCTCCGTCTTCAATGGAGAAAGCTGTTTTTTATTATAGCTAAGCGGTGATTACAGAGGTCACAGCCTCGCGGCAGAAATTACAGAAAATGTATTTTATGTAATGGTGTAGAGGTAATCTGTGGGTCTAAATGGTCGATATTGAGTTAGGTTATCGTGTTTCTAACGTTAAATTATACTTTTTATTACTTTAAGCAGAAGAAATCCGTTTACATTTATAAAAAATAACATTAACTTCGTTTCAGCAAGCGAGACAATCCCCATTGCCGAACTTGCTAACCCCCTTCCAGGACGAGACCACCCTCCAAAGCTGACACTGCTCTCTTGCAATCGACGCCCCCCAAGTCGGTTGAGTCCTTGGACACCACACTAACCCAAGGATGCCAAGAGAACACAGTTGCAAGCTTTTCTCTCCCTTCCCCAGGTAGAACTCATGACAACCGTTCCTCCCCAAGGAAATTGTCGTAGGCCGCAAGGCCACCATACAGCCCGCTAGCTCAAATCCCCTCCGGAGCAGCGGGTTTTTTGGTGGAAGGGCGCGGATCCTGTGGGATTCAGCCGGGTATGAAGACTGCCGGAGCTAGGATAGTTTTTGGGTAAACACGGAGGCTATTAAGTAACCTATTTGTAAGGAATTAATATTGGATAAAGTTTGCAGTTGATGGGGAATATTTTGTATGTGTTATTTTGTATAGTAGGTGTGATCTATCGATTATTGCCTGCGTAAGTCACACACACATAACTATGAAAATTAATTATCATCGCAAAATCACTACCGCATCACTCACCCTGTCATGCTTGGCAGCTAGCGGTCTAGCAGCGTCAGCAGCCACCTATCTTCACACTGGAGGCAATCTGGAAACGGCGGCCAACTGGGAGAATCAAGCCGATTCATCGACTGGTGTTCTTCCAGGATCTGGCGACGTAGGTATTATCAACATCACCGATACCGTCGGCAATGGTGTGGGCACTAGCAATGTCATCCAAGGATTCGAGGGAGCTACTATCAACCATACGACGGGAACGATGACTGGAGCCTACAACTGGACCAGTGCTGATAGCACTTACAATCTCTCGGGTGATGCTGTCATCAATAATACGACCAACTTTAACTCCAATGGAGACAATGGTGCTTTTAACCTGTCGGGTAACTCCATGTTGATTTTTGCTAATGCCGCTAGTGATGTCATTGCGAATAGTACAAACTCGAGCATTAATTTGAGTGATGCAGCGACGATTGTGGTTCCCAATAACTTTGACCTTCGCCTCAGCGGCACGGGCGCTTCTTTCACCATTACTTCTGATTGGACAGGGAGCCTTATCGCTGGAACTACTGCTACTGAGACAGACTGGATCAACGAATTGGTCTACGGTGCCGAAGCGAATGGCACGATCCCGGGTACAGCCCCGACCAACTTCGTGTCTGTCGGCGGAGTTCAAGTGACGGAAGAAAATTTCTCTTCCATTTTCAAGGTGACCTCTGATGGTGGAACGGGTAGTTCTTTAACTCTTGTTCCTGAGCCTAGCTCTGCGGCTTTGCTCGGTCTTGGTGGTCTTGCTTTGATCTTGCGTCGTCGCAAGTAATCAGGCTGGGGTAAACAACTGAATCTATTTCACTGGGGGTGGTCTGTTAATCGGACCATCCCAGTTTTTTTTCTAGAGGCCTTTATTTGACGTGCTTCCAAGTATTGTATTTGGGCACCTCGCAAAATGTACAGGAGATGCAAAGAGGACTGTTACTGGATGCACCGTAAAGTAGCTAAGGAATAGCTAGTTATGGGTTTCCTCACACGGTTTGAAGTGTGAGGCACATCAAGCGCCTATCCTGTGAATGCCATTCTCCGAATCAAGCCGCGCAAGCTGGGCAGGTTCCGAAGAATTCGAGCTCGTGGTAGAGGTTTTTGTATCCGGTGGTGAACTGGATCTCTTTTTCCAAGTCTCGCACTGGGCAAGGTGCGTTGACGGTTTCGATATTGCCGCAGCTGGTGCAGATCAAGTAATCACAGTGCCGACCTGGAACGAGCAGGGCAAAATAAGCAGCGCGCTCGTGGAGACCGAGGCGGCGGACGATGCCTTTGTCTGCAAGGCGCTGCAGTAGACGGAAAACGGTGGCTTTGTCACATTGATTCACCAGTCGTGACGACTCCGCGAGCTCGGCGAGTGTCATGGGGCGCTCAGACTCTAGCAGGGTGGCGAGAAGTTCCTCAAGCGCCTTGGTGCGGCGCAGTCCCTCGGAGCGGCAGCGATCGATGATGGTGTTTAGTTCACTGGACATTTTAGAGGAGTTCTTGCTGGTTGGGGTTTGGTGTGGCGCCGATTTTGGTGTAGGCGGCGGGCAGGGCGACGCGTCCGCGAGGGGTGCGCTTGAGGAATCCCTGCATGATGAGGAAGGGTTCGTGTACTTCCTCCAAGGTAGAGGCATCTTCGCCGATGGCAACTGCAAGCGTAGAAAGTCCTACCGGGCCGCCGTTGAACTTGTAAATGGCGGCTTCGAGGATGCGTTTGTCCATTTCATCGAGACCATCGTTATCGATCTCGATCATGGCCAGGGCATCGTTGGCAATTGGGCCGGTGATGGTGCCATCGGCACGGACTTGTGCGTAGTCACGCACCCAGCGTAGGAGGTTATTGGCTATCCTTGGAGTGCCGCGAGAGCGGGAGGCAATTTCCTCGGCTCCATCAGGTTTGATGGAAACGTCGAGTAGGCCAGCGGAGCGCAGGATGATACCGGCCAGTTGCTTGGCGGTGTAGTAATCGAGCCGGTTCACCAGGCCAAAGCGAGATCTTAGAGGCGAGGTCAACATACCGGCGCGGGTGGTGGCACCGACTAGGGTGAATTTCGGTAGGTTCAGCTGAATGGTGCGAGCAGATGGCCCGGAGTCGATGATGATATCGAGTCGATAATCCTCCATCGCGGGATAGAGGTATTCCTCAATGGCGGGGTGCAGGCGGTGAATTTCATCGATGAAGAGAATGTCGCCCTTCTGAATGTTGGTGAGGATGCCGGCGAGGTCACCTGCCTTTTCAATCTGTGGTCCGGAAGTTGTGTGTAGTTGGGTGCCGGTGGCGTTGGCAATGATGTTCGCCAGGGTGGTTTTACCTAGCCCCGGAGGGCCTGAGAGCAGGATATGCTCAAGCACATCGTCCCGACGCTGCGCGGCCTCAACCATCAGCATCAGGCGATCGGTGACTTTTTCCTGACCTTGAAAATCCTCAAAGCCCGGGGGCCGTAGCGATTGCTCAAAGGTCTTGTCCGGAGACTCGTTCGCTTGCTGGTAGAGGGATTCGGACATGGCTGGATAGAAAGAAGGAAAATACGAGAGGGTGCAACTCTGAAGGCAGCGGCCTTAGCGCACAAGGTCTTCCTCGTAGTAAACTTTGAAGCCGGCATTGTGCAGCACTGACATACCGAAGTGGGTGTCCTCCAGGTGCAGCGCCATCAGTGATTTCCCTTCGGGGTGCGACATCAGGGAGTAGGCAAAATCGACATTGGTCTCTGCGGCGCGCAGGGTATCGAGCGCACGGGCCAAGCCGCCACCGGTTTCGGTCAGCCCGATCACAGCGATCTCCGAGGTGGTGTGCGGGATCCCTTTTTCCATGAAAATGCGCATCGCATTGTCGGGGTCCGAGAGCACCAGGCGGACTACGCAGGCGTCACGTGAATCCTGCACGCTCAGGCCGATGACCTCGATGTGGTCGCCACGGAGTAGGCGGACCAGTGAACTCAATGCGCCCGCACGGTTCTTCAGCATCACTGAGAACTGGATGGGAGGCGTGCCGTTGGGTTTGATCTCAAGGTCTGGCATAAGGTGCCGACATTAAACCATGAGAGCCACTGAGTGGAAAGTGGATTTTCCCCGTCGCGATGGGTTTGCAGCCATCCGACGGGTCAATTTGGTTTCGCGGGCCGCAGACCCAGTCTGCGGCATCCCTCTGCAGCGGCGTGGCGCTAGCAGAACGCGAGAGCTGGGGCCGGTTTACAGCTCCTTGATTGCGATGTTGGCGAACTCGATGGCCGAGCCGTGGTGCTGCAGGGCGATGGCGCCTTTTTCAGGCACGCCGGGCAGTTGGGCTTCGGAGATAACGGTTTTACCGTTGAGCACGACGGTTAAGCGGTCGCCTTTGAGGGTGATCAATGTGCGGTTCCATTCGCCGATGGCGTTGTCTGCATTCTCGCTGGGAGTGAGGGCGGCGCGGATGGCTTGCGGGTGCTTTTTGTTAGTGCGGTAGCCGTAAACTTCACCGGATCCCCCAGGCCAGTTCCAGAGGTTCACCTGGGAACGGTTGTTGCCGCGGAAATAGATGCCGGAATCGAGCTCGTCGACTTCCATGATGATTGGCTTGCCCTCGGCGTCGAGTTTGGCTTCGCCGGTTTTAGGATCGAGTAATGGGCGCATGGCCTTCTTGCTGGCGGGGGCTGCCCAGCGCCAATCGACGGCGAGGACCACGTCGCCGTATTCCTTGGCTGTCCACAGGTTCTTGTCCTTGGCGGTGGATTTTCCATCGTAGTGCAGGACCTCACCGCGCGTTTGCCAGTGGCCGGCGTGACCGGGATCATTTTTCCAGCCGCTGAGGTCCTTGCCATTGTAGAGCGGGGTGAATCCCTCGAGCTGGGGCGCGGGAAGCGCTGTTGGGCTGGTCTGGGCATTGGCATTGATTGCGCTGGGCAGCTCGGTGACTTTCATGCCACGGAACTGGACTGGATCGCCATGACCGCAGAAGGCGATGTGGCCGGAGCGACGTTTGACGCCCTCGTGTTTCGGGAATTTCTGGGAAAGTGTGTCCAAGTTGGCTTCGTTGATCACGGTGCCGTTGAGTTCCACGGTGATGGTGTTGCCGTTCACGGTGATGGTCTCCTTATTCCACTCGCCGAGCGGTTTGAGGTGGCCTTTTTTTGCTGCCTTCAGGGTGTAGAGACCGCCGTGGAATTGGTAGTCCTTGAGTTTGGCATACTTGGGGTGGGTGTTGTCGAGCACCTGCACCTCCATGGCGACGTAGGCTGGGTTGCCCTCGCCGGGGTAATGAATGCCAATGCCGTTGTTGCCGCCGGGTGGCAGCTTGAATTCGAATTCGAAAATGTAGTTGGAGTAGACCTTTTCGGTCATCAAGTTGGTGCCCTTCGGGGTGCAGACGATGGCGCCGTCCTTCACAGCGTAGCCTTCACCCTTCCAGCCGGTGAGGTCCTTGCCATTGAACAGGGAGACGGCTTCTTCCTTGGCCTGGCCAAGCATCGGCGTGCAAACGGCTGCCAAGCAGCAAATGGTGATCTTCATGGTGTCTTTATACATGCGCTGACTCTGAGATCTTAAGAGGAATTTGGCAAGCGGTGGGTTTTTCCCGCAAAGGGGCGCATTCTGGCCTAAGGACCGGGGTATTGCCGCTGGCGTTGGCGGCGTTCTAGACGAAGTTGTTCGATCTCTTGCAGCATGCCGGCGATCAGCTGCAGGCCGCTGTCGGTGAGCTGATGGCTTTGCCGGAGCTGCTCGAGCCGGCAGAGTTGGCGCAGGCCTTCGCTGTCGAACTCCATGGCCTCGGTGGCCGGAGAAACGACACCGAGCTCGTGGTAGTGCAGCACCGTTTGTCGATCGACTCCGGCGAGCTTGGCGACGATTTCCACGGAGTAGATGGCGTCGACTTCGTCCACCGGTGAGTGGTGCTTGGATGGCGATGGTTCGTCAGGCATGGTGAGGATTAGTTCGAGTTGGTCGATGCGTCGGAATCGCGCAGTTGCTCCCAGAGCTTGCGCTGCTCGGTGGTGATTTCGTCGGGGGTGGTGATGTTGAGAACGATGTAGAGGTCGCCGCGCTCGCCGCTTTTACCTATCGGCAAGCCGCGCTGGCGGATTCGCATTTGCTGTCCGTTTTCCGCACCTTCGGGAATGCGGATTTTGATCGGCCCATCGAGTGAAGGCACTTCGTGTTTGGACCCTAACACGGCCTCCCAAGGAGCGATGTCGAGTTCGTGGTAGAGATCGGATTGGTTCGAGGTGAATTCGGGGTGGGCGGCATGGCGAACCCGTAGGTAGAGATCGCCATCGGGCGCGCCGCCGGTGCCGGAACTGCCGTGGCCGGGCACCCGAATCCGCTGGCCATCCTTGACCCCGAGGGGGATGCGCACTTGGAAGGTGGTGGTCTCGGTTTTTCCCGTCTGGCGGTTTGCCGTTTGCATGGATATCGAGCGCACGGCGCCCTGCATCGATTCCTCGAGGGTCACTAGAATATCGCCCTCGATATCATGGCCGCGACGAGCACCGCCGCCGCGGGGGGCGCTGTAGGATTCATAGGCACTGCCGCCGTAACGACTGCCCGAGCTGAAATACTGCTCGAAAAAATCACTGAAACCGGTGCCGCTGAAACTGAAATCTTCGCCGCCAGCCTGGAAGCCGCCAGCGGCTCCCTGCGAGAAGCCTTGGCCGGCATTGGGGTTGTCCCAATCGGCGCCAAGGGTATCGTATTTCTGCCGTTTCTCAGGATCGCTGAGCACCTCGTAGGCCTCGTTGATCTCCTTGAATTTGGCCTCCGCCGTGGACTTGTCCTTGGCGACGTCCGGGTGGTATTTTCGCGCGAGTTTGCGGAATGCTTTTTTGATATCAGCAGCCGAGGCGTCTTCGCTGACGCCCAGGCTCTGGTAGTAGTCTTTGAAATCTACGGCCATGAGTTGAGGGTATTGTTGACTCATCCATGGCAGTTCGCAAGTCAGGAGATGATGTTATCGCCCTTGTTTTCTTTTTGATGCACGGTGACCGGCCAGCCGGGGAACTGATTCGACGCTTTGCCATCGGTGGCATCCACGAGGAAACGGAAGCAGTCCATGGTGTAGGTTTTTTTCGCACTATTGATGGTGACCAGGCCGAAGCCGCTGGCTTTGTTGTGTGCCACTTCGTAGCGGTCCTTGGCTCCCTTTTGGGGGTTGTCTAGAGGGTTGCCGACGGCGTAGACGTAGGCTTTGTTGCCAAACCCATCGATGTACTCCCCGGTGTCAGGCAGCCCGTGTTTGGGGCGATTGGTGTGTGGGGTTTTAAGCTCGTCAGGTTTCCACCAGCGTGGGTATCCGACCGAGATTGCGGGTGTGCAGAACGACCAGTTTGAGTCGCGTTGCTGCTCGACGCCGTATTGCACCAGGGTGGTGAGGTGTTGGTCGCCATTGATGTGCAGGGCCATGGACTCACGGATCAGATCGATGGCTCGGTTCCGTGGGGTTTGCGGCCAGCCGCCGGAATCGAGATCCCCCTTGAGGTAGCCGTTGCGAGCGCCGTGGTAGGTGGCGACGGCGGCGAAAACGGTCTGTGATAACAGCACCTTCATGCTGTGGCCCCGCCAGTCCTTGCTCCATTTTTCCAAGAACTTCTCCTGACGTTCACCGAGCATGCTGAGGCCGGGTTGGTCGAGTGTGGAGGTATCGAAATCTGGATCCGTTACGTGATCGTAGCGAGCGCCGCTGGTGTTGACGGTTTCCGGTCCGGATTTCCACTGGCGATCCGCGATGATGGCGAAGTTGACGCCGCCGTAGAGCATGTCGCCATAGTAGACCGAGATGTCCTGCTTACAGGGTTTGGGGGAGGCGAAGTCCGGGTGGTGCGAGCAGTTCGTGCGGTGCACGGCATTGATCATGCGGGCCGGCTGATGGTAGCCGACGCGGCTGGGTCCTTTGGCATCCTGGTTCCACGGCACGCCGCCGCCGCCCCAGAGGTTGCCGTGGAAGACATCGTGATCGTCCGGCAGGCAGATGGTGGGCGCGTGGCGCATGGCCTCGCGGAAGGCCCAGCCAAACTGATAGAACTTGCGGAGATAGTTGTGAATGGCCGGGACGGCCGGCTTGCGAAGGATGCCGAAGCCGCCGTGCTGTTCGTAGAGTTGGTCGCCGGAGAAGTAGAGCAGATCGGTGTCCAGTTTGACCAAGTTATCGGCCACCGGTTGGTAAGGAAACCCGATGTCGTTTTGGCAGGTGAGGGCACCGATGCGCAGGGGGCGGCCACTTGGGTTGGCGCGGATGGTGCCGGTGAAGCTGTGCGATGTTTCACTGCCGTTGCTGTGTTTTTCCAGGTAGCTGATACGGTATGGGCAAGCTTCGGATTCATTCCACTGGGGCACGCGGAAGGTGGCGGTCCAGGAGTCGGTTTCCGCCTTGGCTTCGCCGAGCTTTTTCCACACTCCGTCACGTTTGACCTCTAACGAAAGTGTGTGGTTGTCCTTTTCTCCGAGGGGCGGCACCAGCGCGGTGAGTTTCATCACAAAGCGGTCGTCATTGCGGTTGTCGCTGAGGGAATACATGGCCCAGAGAATGGGGCCAAATTGGCGGTCCTGATGGTGGCTGAAGGCATCGCCGGAGATCTGCCAGTTGCGGAATTTGTAGCCACTGCCGTCATGTTTGCCCGGACGGTTGGCGGATCGGTCTCCTGGGGCGGGGTATTGGGAGGCGAGCGCGATGTTACCGGTAAGTTCGATGGCCGGCACGCTGGTGGTGGCTGAGCCGAGCGACTTTCCGCTGGCAGGATCGGTGGCGGTCAAGGTCAGCTCCACCTGGGTGCCGGACGGCTTGCCTACCAAGGTGAGTTCGGTGTGGGCGGGCGCTTTTTCCGCGAGTGGAACCATCTTTTTACCGAGGATGAGCTGATTGCCTTGAATGCCAGCTCGGTAGCCGTTGTTGGCGAAACAGCGGGCGCGGTGGTCGGCGATGTCCGCGGTGATGCCGATGCGGAAACCGGCGCCATGATCTTTTTTCAGCGTAGCGGGGCGCATGAGCTCCGTGCTGAGAGTGAATGGTTGGTTTGGTTGGGTAAGATCGTAAACCAATGAGTGGATGGAGCGATTGGCCGCGCCTGTTAGGCAGCTCGCCCAGCCCTTCTCGACCCGCCAGTCTTCCATGGGGTTGGCCCAGAATTCGCCACCGAGGAAAATCCGGTCGTGGCTCAGGTTCCAGCGATCGATACGAGTCAAGGTAGTCAGTGATTCGGCGGCGCGCAGGTAGGGCTGGCCCAGGACGGCGGTGAGGAGCGTGAGGAAATGACGGCGTTTCATGTTGGATCAATACTGACCTCTGAGCCGCGATCTTGCCATAGGAAATACAGCGTCAAATTTCCCTTTTTTATAGAGAATTCTCGTCGGAGGCGATCAGGCTTCCGGTTGACTAACAGCGGCGATGTTGGTGTCTCGCTGCGGGTGTTCGCTGCGTTCACCCACCAAGCGGGCACCCCAGATGCGGAGTCGTTCAAAGCCTAGAAGACAGGCACCTACGGCCAGCACGGAGATGCTCATACCCAGTGCTCCCAGGTTGTCGCTCTCCTGCAGCAAGGTCCACAGCAGCTGCCCTACGCAGAGAATGGCGACCACGATCAGGGTGGGTTTGCGACCAATCAGATCCACGACAAAAACTCCCAATGGCGCCCCGAGTGCCACCACCGGCGCTGCGGCCAGCCAGTTGCCATAGACACCCGGCTGAACTCCGGTGAAGGCGAGTTTGGTGAGAATGCCTAACACCGAGGCGAAAGCCATGATGACCACGGAGGTGGGAATGGCGATCTTCAGGTCGGCGCGGCAGAGTAGAACCAGCACGGTGTAGAGTGCCATGTCTACCCCGACGCCGGAAACGGAGACCACTGCCGCTCCGGCTAACAGTCCCACCAAGAATCCGGCCTTCTGGTCCCAGCGTTCATCGAAATCGGTCATGCCCTCATGGCCGGCAATTTCCTGAATCCGCCAGAGGTGCAGGATGCCAAAGCTGCCCCACACCACCGCGAAGATGATTTTAATATGCAACCCCGGGACCCAGGGAGCGACCAGGAAGATCCCGATTGGTAGCCCAATAGTGGTTCCTAACAAAGCACCCTTGAGCATGGCGCCCGCCAGGGCTTGGCGACGGGCAAAGATGAAGATCGCCGCGCTGCTCATGCCAATCGACTGCACGGCAAAGCTGAAATCCCGCCCCAGCTCGGCGGACTCACCGAAGAGTAGGACGAGGATGGGGAAACCGACGCTGCCCCCGCCCATGGGAGTGGACCCTGCCGCGTAGCTGCCCACGGCCATCGCTGCGGCCATTGGCCAGTGGCTGACGACCTCCGACCATTGCTCTTGATAGAAAACCAACCACGCCCAGACGAGGTAAAATCCGCCGAGGCAAAGGAACCAGATCCACATTTTCGGCTGTGGCTGAGGGAGAATGCTCATGGTGTGGTGGCAAGATGTTAGGTAGTCCGGAAGCGATCATTCACAGGCACGGCAAGTGACCTGCAGCTCTGCATTACTTCGCCTCGGGGAAACGAGCCGGCTGATCGGCATACATCAGGGTGTCCATGGCAGCACCACGTCTGACCCGGCCCTTGCGTCCGCGACGTTCGTTGCCTCCCTCTCTCGATTTCAGAGCGGCCTGCTTGGTGAATGGCGCATTCAGCCCCTTACGGTTGTGGTAGTGGTTGTAAACCCGCTCATACATGGGACGCAGGCGACCGCGTGCTTTGTCCGACAACTTCTTGTAGTGATATCTGCCCTCGAAGCTCTTGTAGGGCACGTAGGGAACATCGTGGCCGAGGTTGTATTTCGCGGTGTATTCGAAGCCTTTCAGGAGACGATTATCGAGGGCCTGATAGAGATCCACTCCCTGGATCCAGGCGGTTTCGCAGGTGTTGGCGAGATATTCCAAGCCCATCTGAGTATGTCCTTGGTCGCGGCCGGTTTCCTGACACTGGCCGGAAGGTTTGAAATACATACCGATGGCACCGTTGCCCTTGCCCTTGAGGAAATAGGTAGTCGCACGATCGAACATCGCCTGATCGTCGAGAAAGACCCCCATGGCGGCCATGGCCTGGAGCATGGATGCATCCCAGTTGCCATTGGCGCTGGGGTAGAAATCTTTGATTACCGGGTAAAAGACACGACGCAGCATGGTGCTGAATGCCTGCTGCTTCTCGGCCGGCCAGCCGTTCCAGGTGTGCTTCAGTAACTCGGCGGCGATGCAGTAGTGGTAGCCGTCCATGCCAATCAGAAGGCGGGCGTCGTGGTTGCCCACGGATTTTAAGGTCGACGACCACGCATCGAGGATCTCCGCGGCTTTCTTGGCGTGTGCTTCGTCACCGTTGATGTTCCAACAAATCGCGTGGGTGTAGGCCACGATCGAGTCCTGGGTGAAATCCGAGGAACCGATATCGGGGTTATTGCTCGGACCGCGTTCCACCCGAGCGTGGGGGCTGGGTTTCCAGTCGAGACTGGCTTGGCGCGATTGCTTCAAGCGTTTCCAGGCGTCGCTCCACGGTTGTTCACCTTCGGCCACCTTCTGCTTGGCAAAGTGGATGCTCTGCTGGCTGTGGGCGATGCCCGGATGGACGAACTCGGCTCTCAATGCATGAGAGAATGCGAGCACGGTGAGAACGAGAAGAAACGGGAAAAGGAAAAAGCGGCGTGACGGCGTTGTTGTCATCGAGCGAGGGGGCAATGCTGGCTGATCCTAGAGTTCTTTGATCCTGATATTGCGATACATGAGCTCGGCCCACTCGGCCTGGAGGCCGATGCGACCTTCGGCCAGCGGCACTTTCTTACCGTCGACTTCTGCGGTGAAATCGTGGATCTCGTGCACCACTTCACCGTTGAAGATGAAGGTGGCCTTGTTCGAGCCATCGACCCGGATCTCCATTTCGTTCCACTCACCTTTCGGTTTTTCCACACCTAAGCGGGTGGGGCAGTGGCGGGAGCTGACAAGCTTCCCCTTGGGGTCGAAGATGCCATCGGTTTTGGTGGTTTTGCAGCGCAGGTTTTTCCCAAGCACAAAAAGATCACCGGTGTGGAAGCGGTCGCCTTCGAACTTGTCCCCCGGAGACTCACCGATCTGCATTTCCAGCGACAGCGGCCAGACTCGGGTCAGGTCGCCGTGGATGTGGAAAAGCAGGCCAGCGTCACGATCGTATT
The DNA here is from genome assembly GCF_016811075.1 of Oceaniferula flava. Classification (NCBI taxonomy): domain Bacteria; kingdom Pseudomonadati; phylum Verrucomicrobiota; class Verrucomicrobiia; order Verrucomicrobiales; family Verrucomicrobiaceae; genus Oceaniferula; species Oceaniferula flava. The sequence goes on along the minus strand of NZ_JAFBGL010000007.1, from coordinate 94,219 downwards.
CAGCCCGTGGCTCGAAACGTTTGTCCAGCCACTTGTATTCCAGTTTGAGGATGAACTTGCTGTAGCTTTTCTCGGTGTAGAGACAGTCCGACTTCTGCTTGCTGCCAGCCTCGTCACCTTGGTAGACGTGGATGGCTTTTTCTTTTTCATCGATGCGGAACGGTCCCCAGTCGCCCTCACCTTTGGAGTGGGCACTTTTCCAGCCCTGCAATGTTTTACCATCGAAGAGTGGGGTGAAGCCTTCTTCAGCGAAGAGGGAGCCGAGCGAGGTCACTCCAAGGAGGCATGCGGTGAGGAACAGAGGTTTCATCAAGTGGGTAGGTTGGTATAGGTTAGAGCTGGACGATCTCGCCGGTGCGGAATGATTCATCAGCAGCGGCGACGATTTTCATCGAGTTGATGGCATCGTCCATATGATCAGTGAGGTCACTATCATTTTTGATGGCATTGAGGAAGAACTCCTGCTCGCGCTGACAGAGTTCATCGTGGTCTGGCTCGTCGCCGGTTTCGGTCCAGGTGTCCTGTTTGACAAATTGGTTATCCGCATCGAGCTCGGAGAAGTGACGACGCAGGGTGTTGGTTTTGGTGTGGGCATCGACGTCCGCGGAGGCGCCTTCGCCAGCGGCTTCCTTGGCCTCGATGGTGACGCAGCCTTTCGGGCCGACAACATCCTTCACGAAGAAAGCGGTCTCGCTCATCATCGGGCCCCAGCCGGCTTCATACCAGCCCACGGAGCCATCTTCGAAGGTCACTTGCAGGTGGCCGTAGTTGATTTTGCCTTCCGGAAGTTCATCGGACAAACGGGCACCCAGGCCGGCGACGCGGACTGGCTTGGAGCGGGTCATCTGACACATCACATCGACGTAGTGGACGCCGCAGTCGACGATCGGCGAGATCGAGGACATCAAGTTTTTATGGGTCTCCCAGTTATCGCCGAACGATTGCTGGTTCAGGTTCATGCGCATCACCAGTGGCTTGCCGAGGTCGTGGGACATCTCGATGAACTTCTGCCAGCTCGGGTGGTGGCGGAGAATGTAGCCGATCACCAGTTTGCGACCGGATTTTTTGGCGGCATCGACGATCGATTGAGCCTCCTCAACGGTTTCGGCGAGTGGTTTTTCGATAAACACATCGCAGCCGGCTTCGAGCGCGGCGATGGCGTAGGGGGCGTGGGTGTCCGGGTAGGTGGAGATGGAAACCGCATCCGGTTTGGTTTCTTCGAGCGCTTTGTAGTAATCGTCAAAAAGCGCGTAATTGCCGCCGAGTTCCTCGTTGAGCTTCTCACGTGAGCCGGCGGAGCGGGTGCAGATGCCGACGATATCGAATTCAGGGATGTTGTGGTAAGCGAGGGCGTGTGAGCGGCCCATGTGGCCTGCTCCGGCGCAGAGTATTTTGATCATGATTGATGAGTAGGATGCGGAAGGGTGCGTGGGTTATTGAGAGAGATAGTCTACCAAGGTCAGGAAGGTGAGCAGCTTTTTGCCGCGTTTGTTGATAGTGGTGTCGATAAACACGGTCATACGTTTGGTGGGTCTGGTGAGCAGCATGGTGCCGACATCGCGCACCTTGGTGGCTTCCTCGTCCGAGGGGAGGAGGGTGATGTTGAAGGCGACCTTGTGAGGATCGTCGCCGCGGTGTTCGATCACTTTCACCGCGTTCGGCTTCAGTTTTTCAGCATTATCGCCCAGGCTGACCTCGAGTTTGTCCTCGCTGAGGTTGACGAAGCGCAGAGTTCCGCCTGAGTAGACCATGGTGGAGAGATCGAGCACGAGGTAGCGGAGTTTTTCGGGCTTTTCTTCGTTTTCTTCATCGTTGGGGACAAAAACAATGAGGGGCTGGGAAATGTGGCCTGGGATATCGATGGTGGCGATCAGGGAGGTGCGACTGCTTTTGCGGGTGGGATCTTCTTTGGCGTGGATCTCGATGGCCGAGCCTTGGCGGTAGGTGTAAGGCTGGGAAATAGCGACGCTGTGCAGCTGCAGTGGGGTGAGATCGGACGACTGCTTAATGTAGAGCTCCGGACCGGTCCATTTCCCTACCGAGGAGGTTTGGAAAGTGGCTTTAGCGGCTGTGGCCGCGCTGAAAATCCCCATGATGGCAGTGAGGAAGATCGTAGTGATGAGGTGTTTAGGGATCATTCGATTGTGGGTTTTTTGATGACTGAAATTGCGCTAGCTGAGCGACCATGGGCCGCGCATGGGCTGGTCAATATAACGGTTCGCCACATCATTATCGATGAATTTTAGATTTTTCGAGTCGAAATGTAGCGGTTGATTCATTCGTAGTGCCACCTTGGCGATATTAATCAAGGTACAAGAGCGGAATCCATTGCGCTGGTTGAGGGCGAATGTCTTACGTTCGCGGACCGACTGGTGGAAGTCGGTGACCATCGGCGGTGGACCGGGGAGGTCTTTGAGTTTTTTGTCCAAATCCGGCACGTCAGACTTAAATCCACGGTAAATATTGCCTTTCGGTCCACTGATGATCGGGTCCTTGGGTTTGTTGGCCGCATCGAGGACGATTTTGGTGCCGTCGGCGTAGGTCATTTCGATCCGGCGCCAGGGCAAGACCGCGTCGTCGTCCTGAGGTTGGGTATCAACTTCCACGTGCACCGGGCTTTCGCCGTCTTTGCCGAGAACAAACTGGCAGGGGTCCAGGTAGTGCTGGCCCATGTCGCCGAGGCCGCCGCCATCGTAGTCCCAGTAGCCACGGAACTTGCCGTGGACACGCAGCGGGGTGTAGGGCTTCATGGGTGCCGGCCCGAGCCAGAAATCGTAGTCGAGGTGCTCGGGGATCGGCTGCTCCTTGAGATCGGTGCGTCCCGACCACTGGCGCAGTTTCCAGTTTCCGACAAATCCAGTGCCGAGGTTAAAGGTGTAGGGGCCATCGCCGAGCAGCTTGTGCTGCACCACCTTCCAGGCGTCCGAGGCGGGTCTGCCGAGACCGTAATAATTGCCGCGGAAGCGGAACCAGGTGTTCAGGCGGAACATCCGTTGCTGTTCCTCCACGGCTTTGACCATCGCGATGCCTTCGCCGATGGTGCGCGACATCGGTTTTTCACACCAGATGTCTTTGCCGGCTTTCGCCGCGGCAATGCTCATCAGCGCGTGCCAGTGCGGTGGCGTGGCCACGTGCACGATATCGATGTCCTTGCGGGCAATGAGCTCGCGGAAATCCGAGTAGCCGGTGACCTCCTTCGATCCGCGCTTTTTCGCCTGCGCCATCCGGCGGTCGAGGTGTTTGCGATCGACGTCACAGAGTGCCAGCAGCTTGCCAGGCATTCCCAGGTGGGCTGAGCAGATTCCGCCGCAGCCGATGATTCCTTTGGTCAGTTGATTACTGGGTGCCTTGGGGCCGCCGAGGGCGAGGTGGCTGGGTAAAATTTGCACGGTCGCCATCGCAGCCAGCCCCTTGAGAGCGGAGCGGCGGCTGAGTTTGGCGGCATTGGAAGGTTTTTCGGGCATGCAAATGATACGTGGGGGGACGAATCGGTATTTCGGCGATTACATCGCGGACTCTTCGTCCGGTGATGCCGCGACAGCCACTTCCTCGAGGTCGGTTTTCTTGTCGACTTTGTCCCAGAAGAAGAGGGCGAAGAGAATCATCACTACAAATGCGAACCCAGCTGGCACATACCAGAATTTTGAGAAGTCGATGGTATCACCAGATGTGCACATCGCGGTCCAACGCCCAAAAAGTTGAGCTCCGAGACCAAGTCCTAATCCTTGGGTAAGCATTACTACGAGTGATTGAGCCTGATTTCTGATTGCAGCTGGGGCTTTCTTGTCTGTGTAAATCATGCCTGTGACAAAGAAAAAGTCGTAGCAAATACCGTGAAGAAGGATGCCGATAAAGATAGGCAGTGTAAGCATAGGGCCTTCTTGGCCGAAGGCATACCCCCATAGGCCATAGCGAGCGACCCAAGCTGCCATTCCGATTGTCAGCATCCATTTGACGCCCAAGCGGGCGAAGCAAAACGGCATCACGAGCATAAAGAAGATCTCGGACATTTGCCCTGTGCTCATAGCCCCTGTGGTGGAGCCAAACAGAGTGACCCCCATGCTATCTACATAGCCGTATCCTTTAGCATAATATCCAGCTAAAGGGATACAGATGAGGAAACTAGCAATAGCGAAAACAAAGAATCCTTTGTTCTTGAGTAGGCCCCAGGCATCAATACCAACGATTTCTCCCAGAGCGATTTTTTTGCCTTTAGACGGTGGCGTGGTTTTTGGAAGTGTGAGGCAGTAAAGGCCTAGAATGCCTGAAGCTAAAGCCGCAGCTGTGAAAATGTGTGGTGAATTATCTGAAAATACATCAGCATCAAGTCCAGTAGAACGACATAACCACATGGCCCAGTTTCCAACAATCCAACCGATTGTTCCCATCACACGTACAACTGGAAATTGTTTTTCCGCATTCTCGAGGTGACTGAAGGAGAGGCTTGCTGTTAGTCCCAAGGTGGGCATGAAGCAGATCATGTAAGCCAGCAGACATAAAATCATCGGATGGCTAAACTGGCCAAGAAATGATTCAGGAGCTCCAGCTTGAGCGAGGCTCGGCGCGATGTAGAGCAGGATAGCTCCTACAAGGAAGAGTATGGATAGGACTTTTTCTGTATTGAGAAATCGATCTGCGATAAGACCTAATGTCAGAGGTGCGAGGATGGCTGCAATTGGAGCTACCGTATAAGCTGCGGCATCAAAGGAACCTCCGTTACCGATTGCGGTCATTCCCGAGTTTTTTAGGAAACCCCACATGGCGACATACCATGCTCCCCAAACGAAGAATTGGAGAAACATCATGACGGAAAGACGTAGAGTATTTGAATTTTTAGCTGTGCTCATGGATGGTGGATGTGAGTGGGTGGATTGAATCAGGAATCAAAAATTTGGCAATCTGTCTATTGCCGAAGAATGGGTCACGGGGCGGTGTGGATGTTTGGGAAATCGGCCGACCTTCGTTGCTGCGGCCGCCCCGCTTTATCGAGGGTGATGATGAGGGCTTTCTCCGCCCGCTTGTTGGCCAGTAGGAGGGCTCGGAATCTGTCGCTGACGCAGCTGGCGGTGGCCAAGGCGTCGGATCGGGTGGCTGTGGGGGCGACCACGGTGGCGGAGATCCGCTGCGTGAGTCCCAGGCCGGTGGCGGGGTCGACAATGTGGGAGTAGCGCTTGCCGTCGATCACCGAGAACTGATGCAAATCCCCGGAGGTGGAGACGGCGCAGTTGGAAACGATGATGAATGCTCGGGCTTTGGCCGGCTCGCTGCCGAGCGTTTTCAGTCCTACACGCCAGCCTTGTTGACCCGGTGGTGGGTCGCCGAGGCGGACGTCGCCACCGGCGGCCACGGTCGCGATGCGGATGCCGCGGCGTTTGAGCTCTTCGAGCATCAGGTCGGCGGCGTAGCCTTTGGCGATGCCTCCGAGGTCGAGTTTCATGCCCGGCAGTCCCTTGGTCACCCGACCTTGGGCGTCGATCGTCAAGTTGCGCCAGCCGGAGATCGCTTGGGCGGCGGCGATGGCTTGGGCGGTGGGGAGTTTACCGCGTGTGCGGGCCCGGCGCCAGTTCCAGCTGTGGCCGCCTAGTGTGGGGTCGAACCCGCCATCGGTCTCTTGGGCGATGGCGAGTGATTTGGATAAAACATCCGCCAGCAGAGGGCTGACCTGCTGGGTGGCGGGTGGCTTCATCAGGGCCATCAGCTCGCTCCGGGGATCGTAATCCGAGCAAGCGTCCTCCACCTTTTGGCCGAGCTCAAAGGCGGCATCGGCTGCTTTTTTGGCGCTGCCAGCATCGTCGCTGTAGAGGACGATCTGGAACTTGGTGCCCATCAGGGCGCTTTGAAAATGGTAGCGCTCCAGAGCTACCGGCTCAGCCGCCAGTGATACCGAGGTTATCGGGCTCAATGACAGCAGGCAGGCGATGATGGAGCGGGCTGTCATGACAGCGCATGGGTGGGCTTAGAGCTCGCCAGGGCCGGTGTTCCAGAGCAGGTGCATTTCCTCGACGGGTGGGATCTTGGCCGGGCGCACGATGCGGAAACCGAGCCATCGGGCCTTGGTATGATACCAGATCGACCGCGGTGCTTGTGGATCGTTTTCCTTCCAGCTGGGGTGCGACGGGTGGCGGGCGGCGGAGCGCAGGCCGTCAGCGTCCATCTCAAAGTGGCCGCCACGCACCACGCGAGGGTAGCGATCTTTGCTCAGCTGCACGGGATTGAGGGTGCCGTTGGGAACTTTGGCGTAGCTTGTCTGGTAGCTGTCGATCACCCACTCGGCGACGTTGCCGTGCATGTCGTGCAGGCCCCAGGCGTTGGGTTTTTTCTCACCCACCGGTTGGTATTCGTATTCGTAAACCGCATCGATGCGGGCATTTTTGCGGAACCAGGCGTATTCCTCCAGCTTCGAGGCGTCGTCACCGAAGGAGTAGGCGGTTTTGCTGCCGGCGCGGCAGGCGTATTCCCACTCGGCTTCGGTGGGCAGGCGGTAGTAGTGACCTGTCTGGGCGCTCAGCCATTCGCAGAACTTGCTGGCGGCGTGTTGGGTCATTGAGCAGGCGGGGTAATCTTCGGAGTAGCCGGCGCCGTTGCCCATGTTGAAGTGCATCACGTGGAAGGGGGCGGTGGGCTGGGAGAGGATGTCTACCAGGGTTTCGTCGCCTTCGGCCTTGTTCGGCTCGGGTGTCTGGCGATCGTTGTCGCGGTTCAGACTGCCGTTTTTATTCCGTGTGACATAGTTCAGGTTCTCGTTGTCCATGAACTGGCGGTAGAGGTCCCAAGTGACTTCCACCTTGCCCATCCAGAAGGGCTCGATCTTGATTTCACGCTGCGGGCCTTCGTCGGCCTTGCGTCCCTCCTCACCTTCGGGTGATCCCATGGTGAAGGTGCCGCCGGGAATCGGCAGCATTTCAAACTCAGCATCCTCGGCTTCCGGGGCGGTCTCGGTGTAGGCCTTCATTTCCCCGGCTTCCTGTTCAGCGGCTTTCTTGACGATGGCGGCGTGAATGGTCTTGGTGAGATCGAGGAATTCGGGCGCAGGCTGGTCGCCAACGCTGCCGACGGGAGTAATACTGACGGCTTTCTCATCGGCGTGGCAATTCAGGCTGATGAGGCTGACGAGCGGTAGGATGAGAGCGATTCTGGATGATACGTTCATGGTGATGGCTTGGTGCAAAACAGCCGACCGCACTGCTGCGGTCGGCGTTTTGAGTGAGGGGTGTGGTCGGTTCAGTTAGGATTTTTTGCCGGGCACAGGGACCGGGGCAATCGCGAAGCTGTCCTCGAACTTCAGGCTGTCAGGAGCCATGTCTTCGTCGGATTTGAACAGCTTGTCCCAAGTGATGCGCTTGCCGGTGTGAGCGGCTTCGCGACCGAGGATGGCGAGGGCGGTGGAGTTCGCCATGTATTCGCCGGAGTTGTTGATCTTGCCGGCACGAAGGTCGGCGAAGAACTCGTTGTGGCAAACTTGATACATGTTCTGCTCGGCTCCGGCTTCGGGGCGGTAGCGCCATGTGGTCTTGCCGTTGCCATCGATGGCACGCGGCTGGCCTGGTCCAACGACGCTGCCATCTTCGCAGAAAATGCGGTCGATGACTTCGGTGTGGCTTCGGCTGAACTGACGGGCGCCGAGCTGGCAGAACACGCCATTCGGGTATTCGAAGGAGACGTTGTAGTGATCGTAGACGTTACTTGGGTCGTCACGCTGGATGCGGCCACCGGTGCCGACAGCGGCTATGGGTGCCACATCGCCCATGCCCCAGGCGATTTTATCCACAGTGTGGATGGATTGCTCAAGGATAGGAGCGCCGGAGAGCCACTCGTAGTTGGTCCACCAGCTGACCTGCCACTCGACATCGCCCATGCCCTTGGGCTTGACCGCGTCTTTGGGGATCGGTTTGTAAACGCTGCTCATGTAAGTTCCGTAGATGGAAGTCACGCGGCCGAAGTCGCCGTTGAGGATCTTGCCGTAGGCGGCGCGGGTGCTGGGAGCGTAGCGCCAGCAGAAGCCGTGTTGGATGGCGACGTTGTTTTTCTTGGCGAGCGCAGTGGACTCGAGCACGGATTTCACCCCGGCCATATCCACGGCCATGGGTTTTTCAGCGAAGGTGTGCTTTTTCGCTTCCACGGCAGCACGCAGGTGCTGGGGACGGAAGCCGGGAGGCGCTGCGAGCAGGACGACGTCGACACCGGAGTCGATGACCTGCTGGAAGGCATTCAGGCCACTGAACTGACGCTCGGCGGCCACTTCACTGCGCTTGCCGAATTTTTTCAGCTGCTTCAGTGAGCTTTCGATCTGCTTGGAGAAGGCATCGCCCATCGCCCAAAGCTGGATGTTCTCGTCGGCGGACAGCGCCTGAACGGCGGCGCCGGTGCCACGACCACCACAGCCGATCAGGCCGACTTTGAGGGTCTTGCTGCCCATGTTCTGAGCGTTAACGATGGCTGGAACGCCGAGAATGGGGGTGACTGCGGCCGCGGCGCTGGCTTTCTTAAGAAAGCTGCGGCGGGTGTTGTTTTCTGAGTCGTGGTTCATGATTTTTTTATACGTTTTGGTTGAGCTTATAACGTTTGCTTGCCGACAACTCTTGCGAATATAGTACCAACTTCCAATAAAAAACCCGACGAGCCCTTGGCTGGTCGGGTTTTTTGAATGAGATATACGGATTGTATGCCTATCGCTCGCTAATCGGCGGAACGGGCATGGTTTCCTGAGGTCCGACATATTTGGTCAGAGGGCGATACAGGCGGTTGTCCTGCAGCTGCTCCAGCACCTGGGCGGTCCAGCCGGCTGCGCGGGCGATCGCGAAGATCGGGGTGAACAGGTCGGTGGGGATGCCCATGGAGTAATACACGGTGGCGGAGTAGAAATCGACGTTGGCATTCAGGCCCTTGCGCTCGCGCATGATTTCCGCAATGCGGTTGGACATGTTGATCCACTTGGGCTCGCCGAGCTCTTCGGTGAGCTTGATCGCCATTTTCTGCAAGTGTGGTGCGCGAGGGTCGAGCACTTTGTAAACGCGGTGGCCGATGCCCATGATCTTCTTCTTGTTGGTCAGGCAGTCTTCCACGTAGGCGTCCACCTTGTCTTCCTCACCGATTTCCTCGAGCATCTGGATCACACCTTCGTTAGCGCCGCCGTGCAGTGGTCCCTTGAGGGTGCCGATGGCCGAAGTGACGGCGGAATACATGTCGCTGAGTGTGGCGACGGTGACCCGTGCGGAGAAGGTGGAGGCATTCATGCCGTGATCCGCATGGATGATGTAGGCGATGTCGAGCGTGCGAGCCATGGCTTCGCTGGGCTCCTCGCCATTGATCAGGTAGAGGAAATGAGCGGCCTCACCGAGATCGGTGCGGACAGGTGGGAGATCCATTCCCTGGCGTGCACGGTGGTAGTAAGCGACGATCACGGGGATCTGAGCGACGATGGACAGGGCGACTTCGCGGTTGGCCTCGTGATCCGGCTCACCAATCTTGGCGCGCTTGTCGGTCAGGCCGAGCATGGAAACGCCGGTGCGGATGATATCCATCGGCAGAGCGTCCTTGGGGGCTGACTTCAGGAAATCGACCACACCTTGAGGGAGCTCCCGGCGACCTCTAAGGCTCTCGCAAAAGGCGTCGAGCTCGGATTGGTTTGGCAGTTGGCCGTTCTGCAGCAGGTAGGTGACTTCCTCGAATGTGCATCCGTTTACTAGATCATCGATGTCGTATCCAAGGTAGGAAAGCTTTCCCTCCAGACCCTCAACACGGCTGAGGGCTGATTCATTGGCGATGACTCCTTCGAGTCCTTTGGCGTAGTCACTCATATGATAATAAACGGGTTTGAAGTTAGAAATTGTGAACTGAATCTTGGATTTTCCAAAAATTGTCAGCGCGAAGACCTAAGCGCGTAGCGAAACTCATTGCAAGAATGAATCGGCGATCTTTTGTGACGCTGAAAAATGCGGTCGGCCAGAAGCTCTTGAGGCAAAATGTTCAGGCTGCCTATTTCAGGATTTCAGAATTGGTATTTTCATCGATTGGCATTAAACCGCTCGTGTGGAGACTGCAAATCATCGAGCTGAAACCGGCGCATTTCTAGCCATTGAGACCAGTGTGCCGGATGCCAGTATTGCGCTCTGGTGTGATGGTGAGGTGATCTATCAGAAGGATTTCACCAGCGATCGCAATCACAACTCGATGGTGTTCGAGCCCTTGGCGGAAGCGCTGGATTTACTTGGCGAACGGACACTCGATGCGGTTCTCGTGGGCACCGGTCCGGGGAGCTACAGTGGAGTGCGCACGGGCATTGCCGCAGGCCAGGGAGTGGCCCTCACCCATGGCTGTCCGGCGGTCGGTTTGGGATCGCTGGCGGCGACTCCTTGTTCCCGCGCTGCCGATGCGGAGACCGTCAGTCTGGCCATCGGCGATGCGCGCCGTGGACTATATTTCCTGGCTGAAATTGACCCCGGTGGTGAAGCCGCCGAACCGGAGCTGATGGATGTTGCCGAATTCCAGCAGCGCTTGCAGCAGAGTGCCGAGGCAAACCCTCTCAATCTCTTCACCTTGGACGATCCTGCCGCACCATGGTTGGATGGCATGTCGCTTCCTGGGCAAGTCACTCGCACGCGCCCGCAGGCTCAAGGGCTGATCGGGGTTTGGTTAGGTTTGTCCGAGACACGTCGCGCGGAGATGGTTCGCCTTCCCTTGGCGCCTTGTTATCTTAGACCCCCCTTTACCTCGAAGGCTAAGCCGGGTCACCCCTTGCTGCGGACGCCCTAACGTGGGTCGGCTCGGCGAATCGCTGTGATTGTGTCATGGTCATTTACAGGCGACTTGAAAATCGCCGCCAAGCCGCATGGAATCTTAGCTTGGGCGCAATCGATTCCCTGCTGATTGACCTTGACTGGATAGTTGTTAGGTGGCCTACTGGCGGCCAACCAACCCATATCCACACGAAGAATGTTTAAAGGTATCACCCAACGCGTCTCTCAGTCACTCCTGGTGCTGACGGGGCTCATGATGTTAGTGGCCAGCGCCACCACCGCAAATGCGCAAAATTTTGAAGGCAAAAAGATCACGTCTGTGGCCGTCCGCTACGTCGGCCCACGCACTGTGGATGAAGCCCGGATCCGCGGCAACATGGCAGTCCGCGCCGGTCAGAATTACAGCGCAGCTCGTCTCGATGACGATGTTCGCAGCCTTTACGCCAGTGGTCTGGTAGACGATGTCCGTTTCTTCGCTGAAGCTGTCGGCTCCGGAGTCAAGGTGATCGCCGAAGTTAAAACACGTGGAAAAATTGTGGCTGTTGGTTTTCTTGGCAACACACGCTTCAGTGAGCGTAAACTCGCCAACGTCACCAAGCTGAAAGCTGGTGGTGTGATGAGCGATGAAGCGATCCTGACTGCTCGCCGCAACATTCAGGAGCACTACCGTGGATTTGGTTACGCCGATGTCAGTGTCTCCCACCGCATTCAGCCAGCGGCTGCCGCTGGCACAGCTGAGTTGGTCTTCATTGTCAACGAGGGTGCTCGTGCCGAAGTTGATGAGATTCGTTTCGAAGGAAATAACTCGGTTGCCTCTCACGTTCTGCGCAACGAGATGAAAACCAAGCAGAAAGGTTGGTTCTCCTTCTTCACTAAATCAGGCCGCATCGATGTAGTGAAGCTCGAAGAAGATGTCGACCGTGTGCTCGACTACTATCGCAACCGCGGCTACCTCCGCGCCACGGCCGATGTGCGTCGTGAGCCAGCTGCCGATGAGCGTGTGGATCTCGTCATCAGCATCAACGAAGGTGCCAAATACACCGTGGCCAATGTCGGCTTCGGAAAAATGACCGTTTTCAAACCTGCCGATCTGGCACCCGCACTCACCCTGAATGCCGGTGACGGCTACTCACTGAGCAAGATGCGCGCAGATATCACCAGCATCCGTAGCTACTACGGCTCCCGTGGTTATGCCGATGCCGCTGTCAGCCCTGACATCCGCAACGTCACTGCTACCAGCGTTAGCATCACTTACCGCATTACTGAGGGTCGTCGCTACCGTGTTGGCCGCATCACCATCGAAGGTAATGACAAGACTCAGGACCGCGTCATCCGCCGCGAAGTTCCTCTGAAGCCCGGCGAGTATTATAACTCCGTTGAGCTCGATACCACCCGCCGCCGTCTGAAGAACATGAACTACTTCAACGATGTGCAAGTGGGTGCCTCCCCAAGCAATCAAGCTGGCTACCGCGACGTCAGCATTCAGGTGAACGAGAAGAAGACTGGTTCGATCAGCTTCGGTCTCGGATTCAGCTCCGTCGATAGCATCGTCGGTTACGTTAACTTGGAGCAAACCAACTTCGACATTGGAAACTGGCCAAGCTTCACCGGTGCCGGTCAGCGTTTCGGTGCCAAACTGCAGCTCGGTAGCGAGCGCACCGATTTCCGCCTGTCATGGGTGGAACCATGGTTCCTCGGCCAGCGTCTTGCGCTCGGCACTGAGTTCTTCTACCGCGATGCGCTCTACTACAGCTCCGAATATGAGCAGAGCCAATACGGTGCTGCCGTTTCCCTCAGGAAGCCGGTCAGCAAACGCGCCTACATCAAAGGTGAATATCGCCTGGAGAAAATCACCATTGATGCCGAAAGCGATACTTCCGCCGTATTCATGGCCGAAGACGGTGACTTTATCCGCAGTGCTCTGAGCTTCAACTACGTTTACGATAGCCGCGACAGCAACCAGCTGCCACGTAAGGGTCACAAGATCGACCTCGGTGTCACCTACGCCGGTGGATTTATCGGTGGTGATGTGGATGTCTTCATCGTTCAAGGTTCCGGCGCCAAACACTGGAACCTCTGGGGCGACAGCATCCTGAACCTTCGCGGTGCTTTCAGCGTGGCTGATACCCACGGCGACAGCAACATGGTGCCAATCTTCGATCGTGAATTCCTCGGCGGACCTCACAACCTGCGTGGTTTTGACAACCGTGACGTGGGTCCCCGTGACGCCACAACGGAGGAAGTCTTCGGTGGTAACACCTCGGCCTACGCCACTGTGGAATACACCTTCCCGCTCATCGAGCGTGTCCGTGGTGCGGTGTTCTACGACATCGGTCTGGTCAACGCCAAGTCCTGGGACTTCGGCAGCGATCTCTACCACGATGCGGGTGTGGGCCTCCGCCTGAACCTTCCTTTCGGCCCGCTCGCCATCGATTACGCCATCCCACTTCAGTCACCTGACGAAGAGGCTGACAAAGGTGGCCAGTTCCAGTTCTACCTGGACTACAAATTCTAAGGTCTAACGATCCTATCCAATTTCAAAGCCCCCAGGTGATGCACCTGGGGGCTTTTTTGTTGAGGTCGGTGGTTTCGTGAGGAGGCGATCCGCATATGGCGTGATGTTCGATAGCGAACGCTCACGATGTTCCCTCCGCAGATTGGCAGAGACGGCTGTCACCTTAGCTCTTCTTCTCGCCGTAGCGTTCGAACAGGTCTTCTAACCATTCCCTTTTCAGTGGCTTGGAAAGTAGGGTCACCTGGCCTTGAGGGAGTAATCGATTCACCACGGCGACTTCCTCGGCATCGAGTGAGTCGACGAGGGCGACCACGGGCAGGGTGTAATGCGATTCGGATTTCAGCAGTTTCTGATAGAGCTCGTCACCATCCATATCAGCCAGTTTCAGGTCGAGGATGGCGAGGGGGAAATCGTAACCGGATGCCATCGTCAGCGCTTGCTGGCCACTGGAGGCTGCGATGTGGAAATAACCACCCTCCTTGAGGATTTTGGTGATATCGGCGAGGAGACTGCTGTCGTCGTTGACTACTAGAATAGGGTTCATACTGGGATGTTAGACAAACGCTCTCGGCTGTCTGTTATAAAATTGTGTCAGTATTCTATTCATAAAGCTGACTTCAAAGAGCATGCTTCTGTAGATTTTCAAAATCTTTGTTCGAGAGTGTTAGGCTGGTGATGCGAGGGGATCCCACGTCTAACTTAACCGATTGAAGCCAGAGAAAAGATCGGACAGTTGGGTTGTTCAGATCGTCCCAGGGGATCAACACGGGTGGATGACCCGGGCGAAAGATGGGAAAGACGGAAAGGCTCAAGCCGTCAGACGATGATCTGAGGTTGAGGCAGTTGCTATAGTTGACCAGCCCCACCGACCCGCTGGCCATGTAGCGGGCGTATCCATCAGACGGTTCCGTATTTCGGTAACGTTTCGCCAGCTGATTCCAACCACTTATCTGCCCAAGCAGCCAACATACCAAGCACCAGAACCCAACAAAGCCGAGCATGAGTGCAGGAACCATGATCACGAGAAGAATGGAAGATAGGTCCGCCATGGCTGGGAGTGATTGATAAGGGGGGGATGGCTGACGTTAGCCGGTATTAGCGCGATGGGTCGGATTCTTGCCGGGCGTGGTCCTCATCCAACACGCGGTAGCTTCGAGATGAAAACTCCCAGTTGCAATAGCCGGGGATGATGGCACCGGTATCGGTCCACTGCAGTTCGTTGGCCTGGCTAATTTTCGACAAGGGGATGCGTCCGTAAGACTGGCCGCTGCGGTCGTAGATCGTGATGAACCCGGGCATGCCGCCGCTGTCGCCCGGTGCCGAGGGCAGGTAAGTCTGATAGTTACGATAGCTAACCACGGCGGTGAAGGCGCCATCGGGTCTGGTGATCCGCTTGCTTTCCGATGGATTGAAAAGCACAGCACAGACGGCCGCGACGGCACAGGCGAGAATGACCAAGGGGATGAGCTTTTTCATCAGGGGACTGATTGTGCTCGCGATGGGCTCGTGTGGAAATCAAAAAGAAAAAACTCCCGGCCGACACACACACGACCGAGAGTTTTTGGGGTTTTTCTACGATGGAAAAAGCTTACTTAGGCACCTGGATGACCTTGGTGTTTGCCCACTGGTCACCGAGACGGAGCAGCCCTTCGGGGGCATCTTTCTTGGTGATCAGGACGATCAGTTCAACCAGGGCCATGAAGGGAATGACCAGGATGACGTTGCGCAGTAGGCCGGGCTGCCAGTTGCCGCTCAGGCTTTGGCCATCGCTGGTGACGGCGCGCAGACCGAGAAGTTTCTTACCGATGCTCTGGCCATCAGTTTGTGGCAGTGAGTCACGCACCAAGACGTAGGCGATACCAGTGAAGGAAAGCAGGGAGCCGAGGATGGAGGAGACTTGTCCTACAAGTGACGAGAGGATGCCGGCTACGATGCTCGCAAGGATGACGTCAATGAGGTAAGCACCGGCGCGCTGGCCGAGAGTGGCTTGAGCTGCGCTGCCAGCGACAGCCGGTGTGGCTGCTGGCGCGGTGGTTTCCGGAGTGGTGTAGGGAGATGTGGAATCGGTGGTTGTTTGGTCAGACATGGTGTTGTGGAATGTTGTTCAGGGTGTAGACGTGCCGACGTAGGATCTATGCGAAAAAATGGCGATTATATGCTGCGGGAGCTCGCGTGATTTGGCAGGCGCGGGGATCTAGCTCCTGATAGATACGCTCTGGATTGCAGTTTTTCTCAATGAGATTCACACAACAGTATTGCCGCAGTTCTATGCTTGCATTGCTGAAGGGGGCTTTAGAAGATATATGACGGATATGGATGCGATACGTGCAGAATCACTGGTGAAGAACTTTGGCGAGACGAAGGCCTTGGACCAAGCAAGTATCACCATCGAAAAAGGCGAGCTGTTTTTCCTGCTGGGCGCCAGTGGCTGTGGCAAGACCACGCTGCTGCGTTGTATTGCCGGTCTGGAAAACCCGGACTCTGGACGAGTGCTTTATGGCGATCGCGATGTCACTGGGCTACCAACCCATAAACGGGAAGCTGCCATGGTATTCCAAAGCTATGCGCTCTGGCCCCACATGAGCGTGGGGGAGAATGTCGCGTTCGGGCTTGAGGAGCGCAAGGTGCCCCGTAAGGAAATCACTCAACGGGTGGACGAGGCTCTGGCGATGGTCCATTTGGAAGGATACAATGATCGCCGGATCGATCACATGTCTGGCGGCCAGCAGCAGCGCGTGGCCCTTGCTCGTGCCCTGGTGGTCAAGCCGAAGTGTCTCCTCCTCGACGAGCCGTTATCTAATTTGGATGCCAAATTAAGGTTGGAAATGCGCCGTGAGATTCGGCGGATTGTGAAAGAGAACAACCTCACAGGTGTCTACGTAACTCACGATCAGGAAGAGGCCCTTTCAATGGCCGACCGCATGGCAGTGCTGGATGCTGGCAGAGTGGTGCAGATGGGCACGCCTAATGATATTTATCGAAATCCATTGAGCGCTCACGTCGCGGGTTTCATCGGTGAGACAAACTTAATCGAAGCGACCGTTGACCGCATCGTCCGCGATGACGATGAGCTTGGCTTGAGTGTTTCCAGCCCGATGGGGCGCTTCAACGGCAGGATCAGTCGTCGAGGCTGGCGACCAAAAGAGGGCTCGAAGGTGCTGGTTTCCATTCGTCCGGAAGCGCTTTTCGTGGATTATTCCGGAGTGCCGATTAACCGTATTCGTGGTAAGATTAAGGATCGCATGTATCTGGGTAGCCACATCCAATATCGCGTTGCCGCTGCAGGTGATCACCTCTGGTCCGTCACTGAAACCAACCCCCATGTGATCCGAGAAGATGGCGATGATATTGTGCTCACCGCCGACCCTGCAGATGTGATTATTCTCAAGGCATGAAACTTCATCAACACCTTGCCCCTTGGGTGAATAGTAAATCTCTAGTCGCCCTGGCGCTGGTGATCTGCGTGGCGACTCCTTTGCTGATGAGCCGCAAAGCCGGCACGGGGAAGATTACCGCGGAAAATGCCGACCGCCGAATCACCATCATCACACCTCATAACGAGACCATCCGCCGTGAGTTTGGCGAGGCATTCCAAGCATGGTGGCAGGAAGAACATGGCGAGACCGTCTACGTGAACTGGCTCACCCCGGGCGGCACCTCCGAGATCAGGAAGATCTTGGATGGACGCTTTGCCGCGGCGAAGAAAACTGGCGACACAGGGGTGGAAATCGATATTTTCTTCGGTGGCGGCGATTACGAGTTTCGCATTCAGGCGGAGAAAGATCGCTTCGCCAAACTCGATGTCTTCGAGTCGCACCCTGAGTGGTTCGGTGAAGACGCGCTGCCGCAGACGTTTTCCGGAGAGATTTACTACGCGGAAGACCACAGCTGGGTGGGCGTTTGTTTGTCGCGTTTTGGTATTTGTTACAACGTCGATGCGCTGCGTCGCCGGGGGTTGGAACCTCCGGAAACCTGGGAGGACCTCGGCGACCCCAAGTATTTCGGCGGCATCGCCCTGTCCGATCCTAACAAAAGTGGCTCGGTGGCCCGTGCCTTCGAGATGCTGATCCAGCAGCAGATGCATGAGGCGGCCGCCACAGCAAAAGTGGCACCCGGCGAGACTCCGGACCGATTCCAGGCACGCGTGCTCAACGATGGTTGGGACCGGGGCATTAATTTGATTCAGAAAATTGGAGCCAATGCCCGCTACTTCACCGACAGCTCCACCAAGATCCCGCACGATGTGGCCTCAGGAGATGCCGCGGCGGGTATGTGTGTGGACTTTTACGGTCGCACCTACGAGCAGATGCTGATGAAAGAAGATGGCAGTTCCAGGCTTCACTGGATATCACCGAAGGGAGGCACCTCCATGAGTGTCGATCCCGTGGCGGTGCTGAAAGGTGCGCCCGACCCGGAGCTGGCCCAGGCGTTTGTCGAATTCCTCGTTTCCGAACAGGGGCAAGTGCTCTGGAATGCTCGGCCTGGCAGCCCGATAGGTCCCCGTCACCACGCTCTGCGGCGCATGCCGGTAAGGCGTGATGTTTACACAGCGGAAAACCTCCAACATTTCACCGATCAGGAGAACCCCTACGAGATGACTGGCGGTTTTGTCTATGATCGTGCCCTGACGGGGAAAGGTTTCAAGGCCTTGCAATTCGTCATCCGCGTGCTCTGTCTGGACGCTCACGAAGAGCTCAAAGAAGCCTGGGTGAAGCTCACCGATGCCGGCATGCCGGAGCGTGCGACGAAGATTTTTTCCGACACCACGTTGGTTTCCTACCAAAATACGATGGGTGATCTCCGCAGGCAGCTCAGCGATGGGACGAAGGTGGAAACGGCCAGGATGGCAGTGCGGCTCGGCAAGCTTTTCAGAAAGAACTATGAACTCGCTGGTGAGCTGGCGGAGGAAGGGAAGTAATCAGCATGAACAAAACCACCGCGTATTCCATCACCGCCGTTGTCGTTCTGATCTTCGGAGTTTTCTTTGTCTACCCCGTGGCGATGACCTTGGCTGTCGCTTTCGAGGCTGAGGACGGAGGGTTCACTCTCGATTACGTGTTCGGTGTGTTTAATAACCCGATCTACATGGAGGGGCTGTGGAATGCCT
Source organism: Oceaniferula flava (assembly GCF_016811075.1). NCBI lineage: Bacteria > Pseudomonadati > Verrucomicrobiota > Verrucomicrobiia > Verrucomicrobiales > Verrucomicrobiaceae > Oceaniferula > Oceaniferula flava. The sequence continues at coordinate 75,861 of NZ_JAFBGL010000007.1, read as the reverse complement.
TTGTCATGGGGCTTGGTAGCACCGTGCTCTCGCTTGCCATTGCCTTTCCGCTGGCGCTGGCCTCGCACCGTTGGGTTTTTCCGCTGAAAAAGTGGCTCTGCATCCTGATTCTCGCGCCCTTGGTATTACCTCCCTTTGTAGGTGCCGTCGGGATCAAACACATCCTTGGTGTGAGCGGATCGTTGAATGCCTTTCTCATCGATCTCGGGCTGATGAGTGCCAATGCGCCGGTCGATTGGTTAGGAGAAGGTCGTCTCTGGGGCGTGATCATCATGAACGCGCTGCACCTCTACCCCATCCTCTACCTGAACATTTCTGCCGCCCTGTCTCACCTCGATCCCGCGATGGAGCAGGCTGCTCAGAACCTCGGCTGCCCTCCATGGCGCCGACTGTGGAAAATCACGCTGCCACTGTGCATGCCGGGTGTCTTTGCTGGGGCGGCCATTGTCTTTATTTGGTCATTCACCGAGCTCGGCGTGCCCTTAGTTTTCGATTACACACGGGTCGCCTCTGTGCAGGTTTACGATGGTATCAAAGATCTCAATGCCAATCCCATGCCCTACGCACTGGTTGGCATTATGCTGATTGTTTCCGCTTCTGTATTTGCGGTTTCCAAGGTGGTGCTGGGTCGTTCTGGACTGGGCACGGCTCCACGACCCAAAACGCACGCCAGTGAAGCCACGCTCTCGGCTAAAAAAGGATGGGCGCTGGCGGCGGGTTTCATGACGGTGTTTTTCATCGCCTGCGTGCCGCACTTGGGTGTCCTGTTTCTCTCGGTCTCTGGCGACTGGTATGGGACGATTTTCCCAGAGTCGATGACCATGGCGCACTACAACGAGGCCCTCGGTCATCCCCTGGTGGTGCCATCGATCAAAAACAGCCTGATCTACGCCACGGGATCTACTTTGTTAGATGTTATTCTGGGCACAGCCATCGCCTGGGTGGTGGTGCGCAGCACGATTCGTGGTCGGGTGTTGCTCGATGCGGTGATGATGTTGCCGCTTGCAGTGCCGGGGCTGGTGTTGGCCTTCGGTTACATTGCCATCACTCAAAAAGGGGAGCCTCTGCATTGGTTGGTGGGGCCATCGAACAATCCGATCTTCCTCCTGATTGCCGCTTATGCGGTGAGGAGACTTCCCTACGTGGTGCGCGCTGCCGTGGCGGGTCTGCAACAGAGCAACATCACCCTGGAGGAAGCGGCCAAATCGCTCGGGGCTTCGCCGGCCCGCACCATGCGGCGTGTAGCCATCCCATTGATCGGGGCGAACTTGGTGGCCGGTGGCATCCTCGCCTTTGCCTTCGCTATGTTAGAGGTGTCCGATAGCCTCATCCTCGCGCAGCAGGCCGAGCATTATCCTATCACCAAGGCCATCTACTCCCTGCTCAGCACTCTGGGGACGGGTCACGAACTTGCCTCCGCCCTTGGCGTCTGGGCGATGATTTTCCTCGGCATTTCCATCATGGGCGCCTTCGTGATCATGGGGAAAAAGGGCGGCAGTATTTTCCGGATGTAGCAGTGAGGGCAGGGCAACCCTGTGAGCACGGCGTCTATCTTTCATCAAAAACTCACCTTCAATGGGTTATAAAATGAGCTCTGTCTTGCGATCTAGACAAAGACACAGGTCCGTGTTATAAGCACTGCTCAAATGCCTATGAATCAACTATTTTCACGCCGCTTAGTAAGTGCGGCATGCGTGCTTGCCTCGCTCACGCTCATGCCTGCTGCTGATGCTGCCAGGGATCCGGCGATCAGCTCTACCATCTATGATTTCACCGCAGGTGACAAACTGCCGAGGGGGGCTTCTCACGACTGGACACTCGGGCCAACGGGGGCGCGTGGATGGTGTCAGATCGGAAAAGGTCTGGCGTCCGAAGGCAATACCAGGCCTTCACGCCAAATTTTAATCACCCAGGTTTCCTCCGGGACTCCTGCTTCCGGGGTGCTGCAAAAAGGAGATGTCATCGTCGGAATCGGCGACCAGGCATTCAGCAGCGATGCGCGGATTGCATTTGCCAAAGCCCTTGGCACGGCTCAGGCGGCCGATGGTCAACTGGTGCTGCAGCGATTCCGTCAGGGGAAAACCGAGCAGGTAAGCATCACCCTGCCAAAGCTGCCGGCATTTTCCGCCACCGCGCCCTATGATTGCGAAAAGTCCCGCATTCTCTTCGATCAAGGTTGCGAGGCATTGTCGAAACGTGGTCTCAAGCGCACCGATATCCCCACGCACATTAATGCGCTGGCCTTGCTGGCTTCCGGCGAGGAAAAATACATGGAGCAGCTCAAGGACTACGCCCACCGCATGGTCAGCCGTCCCGTGTCGCCCGAGATCGGCCTGCCGTGCTGGCACTTCGCCTTCGCGAACCTCTTCCTTAGCGAATATTATCTGGTGACAAACGATCAGAAAGTGCTGCCGGAGATCAAACGTCTCAGCAAATACCTGGTCGATGGCCGTGGTCCTCTGAGCACTTGGGGACATAGTTTTGTCGATCCCACCAACCATCGCCTGCGCGGTTACGGCGCGGTCAATGCCGTGGGTGTGCCGGTGGTGATGTCGCTGACGCTCGCTCGCGAGTGCGGTGTCGATGTTCCCAACCTGGACAAATGCATCACCGAGAGCGCTCACTTTTTCCGTCGTCACGTAGGCCTCGGTGCCATCCCCTACGGTGATGGACCACCTACCACGCAGTATGGTCACGATGACAATGGCAAGAACTCAGCCAGCGCGTTATTCTTCAACTTCTTGGAGGATAGCCGGGCGACGAAATATTACACTCGCACCGCGATGGCGTCCTACGGCAGCGACCGCGAACAGGGTCACACCGGCAACTTTTTCAACATGTTCTGGTCCTTGCCAGCCGTTGCTCTCGGTGGTCCGGAAGCGACTGGAATGTGGCTCAAGGAGTTCGGCTGGTATTACGATCTCGCCCGCGATCCCCAGCATCGATACCCCTATCAAGGTTACCCCAATGAACGTGAGGGCAGTGCTCACTCTGGTTGGGATTGCCCCGGAGCTTACCTTTTGCACCTCGCTCTGCCGCGCAAAGTGATTCGCCTCACTGGCAAGAAAGGCTCCAGCATCGAAGCCTTCACCGCGGAGGAAAATAAGGAAAACATGGACGCTGGTCGGACAAGCTACAAAGGCGCTTCCGAGGTGGTGCTGAAGAAGGCGCTGACATCGTGGTCGCCCGTGGCCCGCATTCGTGCTGAGAAAGAGCTGCGCAAACGTAAGCTGCTGGAAGGTGGCGAGACCATTCTGGCCGCCAAAGACCCCATCGTGCGGATCGCGGCAGTGAACTCCCTCAAGGACTATGAAATTTGCACCAAGATGCTCGATGACGAAGACCTGAGAGTGCGTATCGCCGCCATGCAGGCCAGTGCGCGTTTGGATAAACCTCGCGCTGTGGAGGCTGTTTTCAGCCATCTCGTAAGAGCCAAGGGCGAGAACCCGGTTTTCACTCAGAAGCTGGGTGATATCTTTTTCCCACTCGGTTCACGTGGGAAACAGATTGGTGACCTGCTTAACGGGATCAAGGACCGCAAGGTGGCCGTGCAGGGAGTGATGATTCTGCTCGATGACGAAGACGCCTTGGTTTCTTCACGCGTTGCCATGGGGGTGCGTTACTTGCCGAAAGATGAGCAAGTCGAGCTGCTGCCTAAAATCTATCAGCGTGCCACCGAGCCACCGGCTGGCAATGTCATGTTTGCTAACGGCCTGCGCGTTTCCTGCGTGGAGGTGCTAGCTAGCATGAAACTGAAAGAGGGTCTGGAAATTGCCGCCGATCTGGTAGCGGAAAATTCTTGGGGAAGAAACGCCCGCATTCCACGTGCCGCTGCCGTGGTTGCCAGTTATCAAGGACATGCGAAGTCGGTTCTTCCTGTGCTTAACAAGGCCGCTGCGGCTTACGGTAAGGGCGACAACAAGTGGAAGGCTCTGATTGAGCAAACGGCGAAAAAAATCGAGTCGGCACCCACCACAAGAGATCGCTTGAAAACGATCAAGAACTTCCGTTAGAGGATTTCCGTTCTTCAACCAAAAACGCCACTCCGCGCTCTTTGCGGGTGGCGTTTTTTTATGATGATTGAGTCATTATTTCCTACGCCGAACCATGAGAGCCAGTCCACCAAGTCCAAGAAGAGCCATGCTGCTGGCTTCAGGGACAGTGGTGATCATCCAAGTTCCAGCGCCCGCATATTGCGTATTCGCCCGGGTGCTGAGCTGGTCCATGTTTTGTAATTGGGTCGCGGAAATGTTCAGTGCGAGGTCGGTGATCAGTGCCGATTCGTTGACGCCACCCGGATCATAGATCAGGTCGGCAGTGCCAGTGATCACATCGTAATCGAGTCGTAAGCTGGCGGCGTTGCCATTGACCGTCGAGGCGAGGTTGTTGTCGTTGCCGTAACGCGTGCCATTGAAGTTGATGTAGAAGTCATCACTGTTGTTGTAATCGCCCCCGATCAGGAGCTGTGCACCACCAGCTGAAGGGGCCAAACCGGCTTCCCAAAACGAATCGACACGGGCATCAATTTGCATCGAGAACGATGTGACACCAGCGAGGTTATAAGAGAAATTAGCATCGTTGTCGCGCTTGATAGTGTCATCTCCACGGTTGTGGTTTCTCAGGTAAACCAAATCGGACTGGCTTTGTGTCTGCCAGTTTTCAATATCATCCCCTGTCCAGTTATCGCGATTGCCAGCGTCCGAGAAGAGCGTGCCGGACGGGCCTATTTCTATTTCCGCGCTGTAAACAACAGTTGTTGCGGCATGCACCGAACTGACCATGACCAGCGGCAGTGCCATACTTGTGAGTAAAAGGTATTTTTTCATAGGATTGATGGGTGTTAGGAGAATCCATCCAATCATCCCTGATACTTGGTAGAAGACCTTTCTTTGTGCGTAGGAAATCGAACCCCTGCATGGGGGTTTCATTACCCCCTAATCGTGGGGGCTTCATCGCGCAATTGAACTAACAGAATCTAACGGCCCATCCAGCCACCATCGACCACCAAGGTCTCCCCGCTGACGTAATTGGCGGCATCGGAGGCGAGGAAAACGATCGGGCCTTTGAAATCGGCGGCGTCTCCCCAGCGGCCGGCTGGGATGCGGCTGAGGATTTGCTCGGAGCGCACCGGGTCCTCGCGCAGCGCCTCGGTGTTGTCGGTGGCGATGTAGCCTGGAGCGATGGCGTTCACGTTGATGCCTTGACTGGCCCACTCGTTGGCGAAGGCCTTGGTCAGCTGGCCGATGCCGCCCTTCGAGGCAGCGTAGCCAGGCACGGTGATGCCACCTTGGAACGTCAGTAATGAGGCCGTGAAGATGACCTTACCGCTGCCGCGCTCAAGCATGCCCTTGCCAAACTCGCGGGTGATAATGAACTGGGAGTTGAGGTTCACCTCGATTACTTGGTCCCAGAATTCGTCGCTGTGTTCAGCGGCGGGTGCGCGCATGATGGTGCCGGCATTGTTGACGATGATGTCCGGGGTCCCGTGGTTCTTTTTCACCGCTTCAATGAAGGCGTAAAGCGATGCCCGATCTGAAAAGTCTGCCTGGTAGCCAGTGAAGTTTTTCCCGGTAGCTTGTACGGCCTTCTCAATCTTGCTGCCGGAGGTTTCTAGCGATGCGGAGACGCCGATGATGTCGGCTCCGGCTTCGGCAAGGCCTTCGGCCATAGCAAATCCAATGCCGCGTTTGCAGCCGGTGACGAGGGCGGTTTTTCCAGTGAGATCGAATGCTTTCATAAGGTGATTATTTAATCGAGTTAGGCAGCCAGAGCGACAGCGATGGCCAGAAGGTGATGACCATGAGCACGACGATCATGGCGATGTAAAAGGGAATCATCTCGCGCGAGACTCCGGCGATGCGGGTCTTGCCGACCGAGCAACCGACAAAGAGGCAGGTGCCCACGGGCGGCGTGCAGAGGCCGATCGAAAGGTTGGCAATCATCAGGATGCCGAAGTGGATCGGATCCATGCCCAGGCCGATGGCGACCGGCAGGAAGATCGGTGTGAAGATCAAAATCGCCGGGGTGATATCCATGAAGGTGCCCACCAGCAGCAGAACCACATTGATGATCAGCAGAATCAAGATCGGGTTCTCGGACAGCGCCAGCATGGTGGCGCTGACCATCTGCGGCACGCGCTCGGCGGTGAGCAGCTGGCTCATCGCGGAGCTGGTGGCGATCAGTAGCATCACCACGCCGGTGGTGCGCGCGGAGCGGGCGATCAGGGCGCCGAGCTCTTTGAGCGGGATTTCGCGATAGAAAACCACGGCTAACAAAAATGCCCAGACTACCGCAATGGCCGAGGCTTCGGTGGCGGTGAACCAGCCTTTGAAAATCCCTCCGATGACGATGACCACCAGCATCAGGCTCGGCAAGGCACTGACCAGAGAGGGCCACAACTTGGGGAAGGTGGCATCTGGAGCGGCTCCGTATCCTCTTTTCAATGAAACGATGACGCAGACGCCCATCAGTGCCAGGCCTAACAAAAGGCCGGGAAAAACGCCCGCGAGGAAGAGATCGGAAACCGAAATATTCGCAGCGACGACGGCGAACACGATCATCACATTACTCGGAGGAATCAGCAGCCCGGTGATGGAGCCGGAGGTGGTGACGGCAACGTTGAAGTCCTTGTCGTATCCCTTCTTGTTCATCTCGGGGATCAGGGTGTTACCAATGGAGGAAACGGCAGCCGCGGCGGAGCCAGAAATCGATCCGAAGAGCATGCAGCTCAGGGTGTTCACCATGGAAAGTCCGCCGGGAAGCCGACCGACGATGACCGAGGCGAAGTTGATCAGTCGGCGCGCCAATCCACCCGCGCCCATCAGGTCGCCCGCGAGGATGAAGAAGGGAATGGCCAGCAGGGCGAACTCATCCACGGCATTTGCCATGTCGCTGGAGATGGCTTCGGCCACGCCGTGGTTTCCTAATGCCAAAGCGGCCAAGGCGGTGGCGATACCGACCACAAAAGCCACGGGAACTTCCAGCAGCAGCAGGCTGATGAAGGCAACGATGAGAATGGCAAGGCCGAGCGTCATGAGTGGTGGGGGAGCTCCTTGTTAGGGGTTGGGGGTGGGTTTTTTGCCAAGGTAAAGGATGGCGGTGAGAAAGATCAGGCAGCCGGAGACCGGCACGGCGAAGTAGAACCAGGCCTTGCGAATACCGAGCGCGGGCAGCACCTGGGCCGATTCCCAACGGGCTTGAAACAGCTGGAATCCACCGATCACCATGACCAGCAGGGCAAAGAGTGCGATCAGCAGGTGGCTGAGTTTGGCGGTGAACTTGCGGGTGCCATCGTCGGTGTGGTTGACCAGGATATCGACGCCTAGGTGGGAGTGTTCGAGGTAGGCGAGCGCTCCGCCGAACATGACGGTCCATACTAACAGGAACTCAGCCAGCTCGGTGGTCCAGGCGATGCCGAGGCCGAGTCGGGCCGAGAGAATGCCTAACAACACAGCCAGCAGCAACACCACCAGACAGGCGGCGGAGATGCACTTGAGAGATTTGGTGAGCAGGGAGAGCATGCTATTGGGCGGACTCGATTTTTTCAGCGTAGGACTTCACTTCACCGGTGAGGAAGTCCTTGCGTGACGGGCCGGCGGCTTGTTGGAAGGCGGAGATATCGGCTTCGCGGATGCTGACGCCATTTTTCTTCATCTCCTCCACGGCAGCGTCTGATTGGGCCTGCCAGAGTTTGCGTTGGAAATGGGACGACTCGCGAGCGGCGGTGAGCACCCACTCGCGTTCCTGGTCGGTCAGGGTTTTCCACAGCGTGCTGCTGATGTTGAGCACATCGGGGATGCGGGAGTGGTGATCGAAAATGAAGTGCTTACAGACCTCGTAGTGGCGCTGGGCGACAAAGGTCGGGGGGTTGTTCTCCGCGCCGTTGATGTTGCCTCGTTGCAGGGCGGAGTAGATTTCTCCGCCGGGCATCGGCACCGGATTGGCACCCAGGGTGCTGGTCATGGCGATGGCAATCGGGTCTTTCATCACACGGATATTGAGCCCTTTGAGATCGGCGGGAGCTTTCACCTCGCCGACGGTGTAGAAGTTCCGGCTGCCGGCATCGTAGTAACACAGGCCGCGGATGCCGGAGGGGTTCTCGCCGTCGCGGGTTTCCAGTTCTTCCAGGAGATGGCTGCCAATTTCGCCGTCTAACACACTCCAGTAATGTTCACGATCGCGGAACAGGTAGGGCAGGCTGAAGACCTTCATGCGGGGCACGAAGTTGGCGATCGGTGCGGCGCTGGTCTTGGCGATATCCAGCGAGCCAGCTTGAAGTTTCTCGAGGTATTCCGTTTCGTCCCCAAGCTGTCCGTTCGGAAAGACATCGCACTTCATCCGGCCACCGGATAGGGCCTCGAGGCGTTGCGCGAAGTGCTCGATTCCGCGGTGCACCGGGTGGGAGACCGGCATGTTGTGCGCCACCTTGATGCTGCGCTCCTGAGTGACACCGCCACCACTTCCTCCGGTCAGCTGTTTCCTGCCGAGATAGGCAAAGAGCGCACTGGCGCTGAGCGCGCCGATCAGAATGCCGGTGAGGAGGTTGGCTTTTTTCATGAGGGGGTAGAGGGGTGGGGGCGCCGCTGGACGGCGCGGGTTTTCTGGGAGTCGGGTCCCAGGGAGAGGGGTTTTGAGTGCAGCTTGTTAGGCTGCCATTACTTGAGCGTGGAAAGCGGGAAGCCGTCCATGTCATCGAAGCGTTGGTTCTCGCCACCCATGCCCCAGACGAATGAGTAGGAGCCGGTGCCGGCGCCGCAGTGGATCGACCATGAAGGCGACAGCGCGATGTCTTTTTCCGACATCCACAGCACGCGGGTCTCGTCCGGATGTCCCATGAAGTGGGCGATGCGGTGGTCATTTTCCACATCGAAGTAGGCGTAGACCTCCGAGCGCCGATCGTGAGTGTGTGGCGGCATGGTATTCCAGATGCTGCCGGGCTGAAGAATGGTGAAACCCATGACGAGCTGGCAGGACTGGATGCCGTTCTCATGGATGTACTGATAGAGGTGGCGCTCGTTGGCCTCGGCTTTGGAACCGAGTTCCAGCTTGTTCGCATCCTCGATTTTGGCGTGGGCCGTTGGGTAATCCGTGTGCGCCGGGTAGCTGAGCAGATAGAACTGGGCTGGCTCGGCGGCATCGGCGCTGGTGAAGCTGATTTCCTTGCTGCCGCGACCGATGTAGAGGCACTCGGTGTGGCTGAGCTGGTAGCTTTCCCCATCCACGGTGATGCTGCCGGTGGCTCCAAGGTTGATCACCCCCAGCTCGCGGCGCTCGCAGAAATACTCGGCACGCAGGGCCTCTGCGGCACTGAGTGTCAGGGTGTCTAACGTGGGCACGGCCGAGCCGACGATGGCGCGATCGAGATCGGTGTAAACCAGCTGCAGCTGGCCTTCGGTGAAAAGATCCTGCAGCAAAAATCGATCGCGCAGGCCGGTGGTATCGAGAGACTTGTAGCTGATGTCGTCAGCGGTTCGGTGGTTGAGCATAATGAAATAAGTTAGAGCGGGTGATAGGAAAGGTGCAATGTTCTCAGATCATCATTGGACGGGAGGGGATGGGTGGTCAATGAGGAATCCTGATGTGGCGTTGGTATGTCACGCATAGTTGGATTTCAGCAGTTTTTCACTGGTTTACGTTAGGGCGCTTTTGCTAGAAGGCGCTATGTCAGAAAACCTCCCTACGCAGGCACAAGCGGATATTGTTTGTCAGATGAAAAGTCACCGACTGGTTCCGGTGATCGTGTTAGACCGAGCTGAAGAGGGCGCGCCCTTGGCTGAAGCCCTGGTCAGTGGTGGCCTGCCGGTGGCCGAGGTCACTATGCGCACGCCTGCCGCCCTGGATGCGATGCGGAACATTGCACAATTCCCCGACGTCCTACTCGGTGCCGGCACTGTCTTGCAGCCTGAGCAAGTGGACATGGCGGTGGACAGTGGTGCGAAATACATCATCTGCCCGGGGATGCACCGTGGGGTGATCGAGCGATGTCTCGAACTCGGAGTGCTCTGCATCCCGGGGGCGATTACTCCCTCCGACATTGCTTTGGCGATGGATTACGGGCTGGAACAGGTGAAGTTCTTCCCGGCTGAGGCCTTCGGTGGTGCCAAAACATTGAAAGCCATGGCGGCTCCGTATCAGGAGATGCGCTTTGTGCCGACAGGCGGGATTCACGCCGGCAATGTGGCCGATTATCTGGCCATTCCCAGTGTGGTTGCCTGTGGCGGATCTTGGATGGTCGATCGCAAACTGGTCAACGAAGGCAAGTTCGATGCTATCACCTCGCTGGTCAGCGAAGCGGTGAACTTGGTCAAGGGGATCTAAGTTCTAGTCCTCCGGCAGCGGCTTGCTGGGCAGGAGCAGGGAGAATAAATCGGCATCGACCAGTTGATCGCTACCGAGGAATTCAACTAGCAATTTTACCCGTTCTTGGGACGGTAACACCTCGACCACCTTGCCCTGGATCCCCTGCATGGCACCGTGGGCGATTTCCACTTCATCGCCTTCTTTGACGGTAGGCTGCAGGGTGAGCATGTCATTCCCCTCCTCGTCTTGCTCCTGCATTTGGCGCACTAGCTCGGCGACGAAGGTGGCTTTGATTTCCGGCACGTAGTCGCCGAACTTTAGCAGCTTCATCACTCCGGGGGTGTGCACGACGAGGCGCTCACTTTGTTTACGGGAGAAAAAGGCGAAAATATAGCCAGGGAACATGGCTTCAACCCACCAAATCTTCCCTCGGCGAGTGGCTTTGCGGTAGCGTAGACGGGGACAGAAAGACTCGATGCCCTCGAGCTGTTTCAGGCTTTTCGCGGCCAGATGTTCACGCTTGGTCTGGGTGCGCACGCAATACCAGGCTGGTGAGTCGTCGCTGTCTTGTATGTCGGCCATGTGTGTGGGGGCTGATTAGCACTGGATCACTATTCTCCCAAGAACTTTTGTAGGAGCGGGAGCACCAAATTGGCTTTTCCTGACCACCGTTCAAGGCGCTCGATCCGTTCGTCATAAAACGCGCGCAACTCGGGGTCCTCGATGTGCTGCGCCTCTGAGCGGATTTCCTTGAGCTTCTCCTTGCCACTGGTGAGATGCGGTCGGATTTGCTCGCGGATGAAACCACCCACCAGCTTTTTGAGTTCCACATCGGCTTCGAAATACGTTTTCCGATCGTCTTTGAAATCCACTTCGCGCACTGCTCCCAGAGTGCGAAGCATTTTCAGCCCTTGGCTGGCTGATCCCTTGCTGATGCCGAGTCGATCGACCAAGTCAATCATCGTCAAGGGGGTAGGTGAGGCGTAGAGCACGCCATAAATCTCGCCTACGGACTTGGGTAGCCCCAGAAGACGCACCGCATCTTGGAAAAAGGCAAGCAATCGATCGTCAATGATCCGGGTCTCGGAGGATGGGCAGTCGTTGGCGCTCATGACAAGCAGACTAGCTGTCTAAGCAGTTGAGTTCAATTTTTTTTGAACCTAGTGAGCACAAAAAAGACCGGCGTGGCCGGTCTGAAGATGCATTCCACTCGCTGGCGGAATTGTGAATGAAAGCGAGACTACTTCATGTGCGCCACTGGCAGTGGTGTCTTGAGGCTTTCGCTGGATGCTTTGACCGTGGCTTTCACGGCATCGCTCAGGGCCGGCTTCGCCGCTTGCTGCTGATCTGTGCTGATGGAGACCTCGGTGACAAAAGAGGCGCCGAGCCATGCAGCCAGAACCAATGAATTAACGACGATAACAAGGCGAATATTTTTCATGCTGTGTGTCCGGATTTGGGGAAGTTCCTTTGAACGACCCGCCAAAAATAGCATGGTAGAGCGGTTTCGGTAAAGCCTTATGTTTACAAAGTAAATGAAGTTTGATGTGACATTTGGCTGACAATTGGCCCTCGCGGTAACCTCTTAACGTGCAATCACGGAAGGGCGACTTGTATTGCCGTAGCGATCGACTGAACTCACCGCGATGGCGTCCGGGGAGCCCTTCAGAAGTAGCTGGGTCACAGCACCGGGCACCACTTTTACAGTGAACCAATTTCGGCCGTAGCGTGCCTGCACTGCATACTTGGCACTGCTTTTCACCGCGGTCCATCGCAGGTTGACGCCACCACGCGATGTCACTGCCTGCGCCTGTGGAGTCGGCGGCAGTGTCTTGCTCATCCACGGCATGGGAGGAACGAGGGCAGGGGTGGTGTAGGATTGCTTGGTGAGGAGGCTGGAAATGCCACCACGGTTCTGTTTGAGGCTTTTCATGCTCCAGTGGACGTGACCGGCGTAGTTCCGACCAATGGTTCTGGAGAGTTGCACCTGATTAACGATCTCGCTCGCGGGTCGGCCAGGGTCTTCGCTGCTGTTGATGCGCGAGGTGGCGATGCCTGGCCAGACTGGTCGACTGCTCTGTGCGCGCCACCAGTTGAGTAGGCGGCTGTAGCTTTGCGGGCCAGCGATGCGCCAGTAGAGTTGAGGCGACATATAATCGCACCAACCGTTGGCCAGCCACTTCCGAGAGTCGGCGGCTAGATGTTCGTAGGCATTGATGCTGGCAGTGGTGCCTGAGGGGACTCCTGGTTTCCAAATGCCAAAGGGACTGATGCCGACACGCACCCAGGGTTTGGTTTTTTTCACCGAGGTATACATGTCGCGGACGAAGGAATCGACATAGGACCGCCGCTGCGATGCGCTCTTGCCATCGGGGAACTGCTGTTTGGCCCGACCGTTTTTATCCACATCCGGATAAGGGTAGAAATAGTCGTCAATATGAATGCCATCGATGTCGTAGCGACGGGTGACATCGAGGATCACGGACAGTGCACGCTGGCGGGTGAAGGAGCTCGAGGGGTCCATCCACTTGTAGTTCTTGAACTTCCTGATCACTGAGGGATGGGTGCGGGCGACGTGTTTCGATGAGGTTGGCATCGACGCATTGGGGAGGGCGCGGAAGGGGTTGAACCAGGCGTGCACTTCGATCCCGCGTGCGTGGGCCTGGGCGATGCAGTAGGCTAGTGGATCGTAGCCGGGGGATCGGCCCATGGTGCCACTTAACCAAGGGCTCCATGGTTCGAGGCTCGAGCGGTAAAGTGCATCGGCATGAGGTCGGACTTGGAAAATGATCGCGTTGAGATTGAGTCGGGCCATTTGGTCGAGCATCGCACGGAGCTCTGCCTGTTGGCTGGATGCGGATAGACCTTGGCGACTTGGCCAATCGATATTGTAAACTGATGCCACCCAAGCGCCACGGAATTCACGTGTTACTAACGGCGGCGCTTCGCGGCTTGGGGCGTATTGCTGGGCCAATCCGGAGAGGGGAGTGGAAAAAATTGCTGTTAGGATGATCCACAGGCGCATTGTCATGAGCGTAAACCTCGGTGATGCCGATTTAGATGCAAGCTGAAAGCCAGAGAGAGATCGGATTTTTGAGATTGAATCATCAAGGGGATCCACCGATTATCGCTTGCCGTTAGAAAAAAGAGCTGTGTGATCGCCTGGTTCAGAAGAACCGAATCATTGTATTCTGATGTCACACACACATGAGAAACACACATGGCGACCACACAGCAAAGCGTTAAACACAAAGCGAAAATAACACGCTAACTGGGTGTTGCAACCCCCCTATCGAGGGGTATCTTTGAAGGAAAAGTAACTTTTTTTCTAACTTTATCGCTACCAATACTATGGTTAGCGTGTTAGATAGACCTTGCTTCTAGTAATATTCCAAAGTAATCTGTGCGTTCACTATGTTAGATACGAAAGGTAGTAACGGTAAATCATACCCGCCAGATCAATTGCGCGATCTATGGCATGAGGTGGCGTCATTCCCTGTGTGTCACACGGAGCTAGCGGTGCATACCTTTCTCACTAGGTTGAGTGAAATGGTTGGGGCTCATTCAGCCACGTGGTTGGCTTTGAAAAAGCAAGAGGCGTCACCCAAGAACATTCCCGCCGATTATCATGACCTTATTCACGAAGGGCTCAATGGTTGGATGTCGATCGCCGCGGTGTATACAAACAAGCAGAAAAACTTGAAAGCAGTCATGGACCGTTGGTTCGTGCGCGCGCAGCGTGAGGGGGCTGATGATTACACCCGTGCGATTTGCGCTAACAGTGGCAGCACTCGCGCTATTCTACGTCGCGATATTGTTAGTGATGAAGATTGGGAGAACGATTGGTTTCGTCGGGACTTTTTACATTACTTCGGTGTCAGCGATCGCTTGAGCAGCGTGGTTACGCTGAATGATGAGTGCGAGGCGTGTATATTTCTAGATCGTCCGTTAGATGCCGAGCCGTTCACCGAATCTGAAAAGAATCTCATCTACCTCGCCTCCGCCGGCACGGCTGAGCTGCACAAGCGAATGTTTCTTGAGCACGGGGCGATGGTGGCCAGTTCGCCACTGAGCAAACGCGAGCGCGAAACCTACCGCTACTTACTAACGGAGATGTCTGAAAGTCAGATCGCCGACCATATGAAACTCTCCGCCCATACCGTGCACGATTACGCACGGGGGCTGTACAAAAAATTCGGTGTCAAAGGTAGACTTGGGCTCATGGCACTGGTGCTGGGGCGGTGATGGACCGATGAAGAGGCTGCGACGGGGGAATGGGGAGAATTTTCGCTTTGGCTATCGAAACGAGTCCCGATACGCCGTGATCTCGTCCCAATTAGCTATGGATGCATGCTTTCTGCTCGCATTACGCTACCAGACTCATTAGCAACTTGCATTGATATCATGAAAACAGCCGTCATCACAGGAGCTGGATCTGGCATTGGCCAGGCCGTCGCACTACGTCTCGCAGAAGAAAAACACCACATTGTCATCCTCGACTTCGATACCGAAGCGGGTGGTAAAACCGCCGACACGATCAAGGCGGCCGGAGGGAGTGCGGAGTGCCTGGCTTGCGATGTTTCTAATACCGAGTCAGTTGCCAAGGCCTTTGAACAAATCTCGGAGGTCCATATCTTGGTCAACAATGCCGGCATCGCTGCGATCGGCAATGTCGAGACCTGCAGCCCGGAGGAGCTCGATAAAATTTACGGCGTGAATGTCAAAGGCATCTACCACTGTCTGCACTACGCCATTCCCAAAATGCTGTCCACTGGAGAGGGCGCAATTGTCAACCTGGCGTCGATTGCCTCCAAGGTGGGGATCCAGGACCGCTTTGCCTACTCGATGTCCAAGGGTGCAGCGCTGAGTATGACGCTTTCCGTTGCTCGCGATTATGTGGATAAAAACATCCGCTGCAACTGCGTCTGCCCGGCGCGGGTGCACACTCCCTTCGTCGATGGCTACTTGGAGAAAAACTACCCTGAAGACGAGCTCGCTGAAATGTTCAGCAAACTCAGCGAGTATCAACCGATCGGCCGCATGGGGAAACCCGAGGAGATTGCCGAGCTGATTGCCTTCCTGACCTCCGATAAAGCCGGCTTCATCACCGGGTCTGCCTACGACATCGACGGCGGCGTCACACTTCTTCGCTAAGCAAGACGACCAAGCACAACCATTGAAAAGACATGAAACTGATTCGATTTTATAAAAACGACACCCTGACACCTGGCATCATCTGCAAGGACTGCTCGAACACCGCTGTGGACTGCTCATCGTTCGGCGAGGACTGGAACGAGCAATTTTTTGAAACGGATGGTCTGTCGCGGCTGCATGATTTCCTGGTGGCCAAGCGCGAGGAATTGCCGGAATCCAAGCTCGATGAGGTGAAACTAGCCCCCGCGATTGCGCGTCCGTCGAAGATCGTCTGCATCGGCCTGAACTACGCCGCCCACGCCGCCGAATCCGGCATGGAGCCACCCACCGAGCCAGTGGTCTTTTTCAAAGCCACCACCGCCTGGGCCGGACCGAACGACGACGTGGTGATCCCGCGCAAGTCGGACAAAACCGACTGGGAAGTGGAGCTCGCTGTGGTCATCGGCAAGAAGGCCAAATACGTCTCCAAAGAAGACGCCCTCGATTACGTCGCCGGCTACGCGGTGCACAACGATTACTCGGAGCGCGAGTGGCAGTTGGAAAAGCTGGGCCAGTGGGTGAAGGGAAAATCAGCCGACACCTATGCTCCGTTCGGTCCTTACGTCGCCACCAAGGACGAGATTGAAAACCCGAACAACCTGGACCTCTGGCTCAGCTTGAACGGCAAGAAAATCCAGAACAGCAACACCTCCGATTTCATCTACAACGTCCAGCACGTGATCAGCTACCTCTCCGAGTTCATGACCCTGCTGCCGGGCGATGTGATCTCCACCGGCACTCCGGCAGGGGTGGGGCTCGGCTTTGATCCGCCGGTTTATCTTAAGGAAGGTGACGTCGTGGAACTCGGCATCGAAGGGCTCGGCACGCAGAAACAAACAGCGGTTAAAGAACAATGAAGATCACCTCCGCCAACGTCATCGATCTCCGTGTCCCTACCTCGGATGATCTCTTGGGGTCCGACCCCTTCCACACCGAGCCGGATTACTCCTCCGCGGTGCTACATTTGGAAACCGACAATGGTCTCCGCGGTGTTTCCGTGGTGTTCACCATCGGCGCCGGCACCGATTGGATTTGCCACGGGATTCAGGACCTGACGCAGCTCGTCATCGGATCGGACCTCGAGGATTTTACCACCTCACCGATCAAGCTCTACAAGCGCCTGATCGATCACCATCAGCTCCGCTGGCTGCACGATGGTGTGTTCCGCATGGCCTGCGGTGCCATTCTGAACGCCATGTGGGACCTTTGGGCGAAGCAGGAGGGCAAACCCCTGTGGAAACTGCTGGTCGATCTCGAGCCCGAGTTCATCGTCGATCACTGCATCGACTGGCGGAATATCAAAGACGCGCTGACTCCCGAGGAGGCGCTGGAAATTCTCCACAAGGCGAAGGCGAACAAGGCGACCCGCGAGCAGCAGATGTCGGAAATCGGTCCCAAAGCCTACTGCACAGCAGGCTGGCTGGGGCTGAGCAATGAGCAAATCATTGCAACCATCCAAAAGCTTCAGAAAACCGGCTTTGACACCTTCAAACTCAAGGTCGGCCAGAACCTCGAGGACGATGTCGCCCGGATTAAGTTCACCCGCGAGGCCATCGGTCCGGACCAAAACCTGATGGTCGATGCCAACCAGTATTGGGGCGTGGATGAGGCCAAGGAGCACATCCAACATTACCTGCCATACAACCTCAAATGGATCGAAGAACCCATCGCCCGCGACGATGTCTTAGGCTACGTGGAGCTCTCCGAAACCTTCAAAGACGCGTCCTTCAAAATGGCCTGCGGTGAGCAAGGTGCATCACCGGTGATCTTTAAGCAGCTGTTGAAATCCAAAGCCATCGGTTACTGCCAGATCGATGCGGTGAGGGTGGCCGGCGTCAATGACGTCATGGCCAATATCCTGATGGCGGCGAAGTATGACATCCCCGTCTGCCCGCACGGCGGCGGCATCGCCCTGTGCAACATGATCCAGCACTACGGCATGTGGGACCAGATCGCGGTCAGCGGTCACTCGGATACCCAGCTGGTGGAATACATCGATTTCCTCGCCGAGTGCGTGGAACATCCGGTCGCTACGAAGGACGGTCACTACGTCACCCCGAAGGCCCCCGGTTGGGGACTGGAGTTCCACAGCGATTTCCTTGCCGACCACACCTACCCGACTGGTAAAGTCTGGGCGAACCGTCCGCCTGAGAAGTGCGGAGCTCGATTTGAATCCCCCCCCAAACACTAAACCTACCTCACTATGGAAAAATCACCTGTTGTCTCAAAAAAATACCTCGTTCCGTTCATTCTGGTCACGATTCTGTTTCCACTCTGGGCCTTTGCGAACAACTTCACGGATCCCTTTGTCAAAGTCTTCAAGGACGTCTTCAACACCAGCAACGACAAAGCGGCCTGGGTGCAGATGGCCTTCTACGGGGGCTATGCCACCATGGCGATCCCTGCGGCCATTTTCATCAGGAAATTTTCCTACAAGGCGGGCATTCTCGTCGGTCTGCTGCTCTTCGCCGTTGGGGCGTTGATCACCATTCCGGCGGCACAGAGTGTGAACTTCACCCTGTTTATCATCGCCTTCTACATTCTGACCTTCGGCCTCGCATTCCTTGAGACCACTGCGAACCCGTTCATCCTGTCGATGGGCTCGGAAGAGACCGCCACACGCCGACTCAACCTCGCCCAGGCATTCAACCCGATTGGGGCCCTGGCTGGGGCCGGTGTGGCCGCTGCGGTGGTGCTGCCAAGCCTCGACATGGCGGCATTCAAACATGACGTCGGTAGCATTCAGGCCGAGCTGTCTCCTGCGGACAGCGCCGAGTCAGAGCATTACATCCTGCCCTTTCTGAAGCACACACCGAAGGAGAACCTCAACGATCCCAACGTCCGCAGCTACCTGGAGAACACCCCCGTGGAGGACCTCGGCAAGCTCACCGAGCAAACCATCACCGCCTATCAGAATGGCGACATCGCCACCTTCGACGGCAAGAGCTTCGTCGAGCTCCAGGAGCACGATCTCAGCCTCGCCTCCACCAGCTACACCATCCTCGGCATCACCGTGCTCGCAGTTTTTCTGATCTTCGTGTTCTACAAGGTGCCGGAGCAGCGTCATGAAAAAGGCGAAGCTCTGAATCTCGGCGCTACGGCGAAGCGGCTCTTTGCCAACCCCCGCTACCTCGGTGGCGTGGTGGCGCAGATCTTTTACGTCGGCGTGCAGATCATGGTCTGGACCTACATTTTCCACTACTGCGAGAATGAGCTCGGCATCGATAATGCTACTGCCGGCAAACACCAGATTGCTGCCCTCGTGCTGTTCCTCGGATTCCGTTTTGTCTGCACCTACTTCCTGAAATACATCTCACCCGGCAAGCTGCTCGCGCTCTTGTCGATCGGGGGAATCGCCACCACTCTCGGCGCGATCTATCTCAGCGGCATGGCCGGACTTTACTCGCTGATGGGCATTTCAGCCTGCATGTCACTGATGTTCCCCACCATCTACGGAATCGCCCTCGAGGGCGTGGGTGAGGATGCCAAGCTGGGCTCGGCCGGATTGATCTTCGCCATCGTCGGCGGCGCCTTCATGCCGAAACTGCAAGGCATGATGATCGATAGCGGCGATATGTTTGGTCTCACGGCCACCCGGGCTTCCTTCTACCTGCCGGTGCTTTGCTTTGTCATCATCGCGGTTTACGGTCTCGCGTTTCGTCGCCCCCGTCCCGTGATCCACGTCACCGAACCTGGCGAAGCGATCTAACATCAGCTATTCCTATTCACCATGGATCTTCACCTTACCGACCAAGTTGTCATCATCACCGGCGGCGCCAAGGGCATTGGCGCTGGCTGCACCGAAGCTTTTGCTGCCGAGGGCGCTATTCCTGTTATCGTCGGCCGCTCGCCGGATGTCGGCAGGCAGCTGATCGAGCAATGCGGTCGCGGCCATGTCATTGAGGCCGAACTGACCTCCGAGGAAGCTTGCCGGCTCGCGATTGAGGAAACCTTGGAGAAGTATGGTCGGCTTGATGGCATCGTGCACAATGCCGGCGTTAACGATGGCGTGTCGCTGTCACAAAGCCCCGCGGATTTCATGGCCTCGCTGCAGAAGAATATCTTCCATGTTTTCACGCTTACTCATTACGCGTTAGATGCCCTGATTGGGTCCAAGGGGTTCATCGTCAACATTTCTTCCAAGGTCGCCGATACCGGTCAGGGGGCCACCTCTGGCTACGCCGCGTCCAAGGGCGCAATGAATGCCCTGACTCGCGAGTGGGCGCTGGATTTGGCCAAGCACTCGATCCGGGTGAACAGCGTGGTGCCGGCGGAGGTGATGACTCCCCTCTATCAGAACTGGCTGGATACCCTCGACGATCCTGAAGCGGCGGTGCAAGACATCGAGTCGCGCATTCCCTTCGAGAACCGCATGACCACCTCCGAGGAAATTGCCAATACAGTGGTCTTCCTCGCCTCGGACCGTTCGGCCCATACCACCGGGCAGATTCTCTATCCGGACGGTGGCTACGTGCATCTCGATCGCTCTTACGGGGCTGTGGAAAAAGGTTAGGCCGGGAGATGGGATTGATCTTTCCCCCAGCATGCCATAGCGTGCGGGGGAACCCAGTCCGCTTTGCAAACTATTCGTCTCGCCCTAGCCCTCCGCCGCTCTTCCGCCGAGCGCTTCGTCACGGAGTTGGGAATCCACGACTATGCCCGGGAACATCCGGAAATCGAGATCATCTGCAAGGACGGCAGCCACTCGCTGTCGTGGGAAGATGCCCTTGCTTCAGAGCCGGACGCCCTGATCGGCTACTTCCACCAGCCTTGGCATATCGAGCGAGTCCGTGAGCGATCGCTACCTGCGGTCTGCATCAACAGCGTTTTCGACCACACCGAGACCTCCTGCGTGCGTGTCGATTCCTACGCGGTGGGAGTCATGGCCGCCGAGTATTTTCTGGAGTTAGGGTGCAAGGATTTCACCTACATCACGGATGTTTCCCAGCATTACTATTCCTGCCAGAGACAGGATGGATTTTGCGATCATTTGAAAAAGCATGGCCACCATGCCGAGTGCATTAGCTCGGAGTCGTTAGAGCCGGCGGCCCTGTGGCTGCAGAAAAAGATGTCGTCAGATCCTCTGTCCGGCGTGTTCTGCGTCAACGATCGTAATGCGCGGGCTTTATTGAACTTGTTAGAACCCGCCAATGCCAATTTGGAAGACTCCTTGGTGGTGTTGGGGGTCGATAACGATCCGTTTTACTACGAAAATGGCGCGGTGATCTTTTCCAGCATCGATGTGAACCATCGGCATGTCGGTTACCTTGCCGCCAAGACCCTGCATCAACGTTACCTGGATCATGCGCTGCCACCCAGCTGCACCGAGGTGCCTCCTCTGCAGCTGCACCAGCGCTACCAGCTGGCACGGAAGTTGCAAAACCAACATCCGGCGCTCGGATTGGTGTTCCAGAAGATCAACGCGGACTTTGCCGATGCCTCCCTGACCGCGGAAGTGGTGGCGAAACATTGCGGTCTCAGCGTGCGCTCGCTGAACCGGATTCTCAAAGACCACGGCCACGCGCCGCTGGCAGCCAACATTCTAGACGCTCGTGTGAGGGCGGCGAAGAAGCTGCTGGAGCGCTCGAATTTGACGCTCGAACAAATTGCCTACACCGTCGGTTTTAACGAATACACAACGTTTTACCGGTCATTCAAAAAGTCGATAGGAACGGCTCCCTCCGCATTCCGTTAGAATGACTGGTTCACTTGCCGATGGCGTCGGCGAGTTTTGAATGGCATTGGGCGTGACATCCCTTATCTTATTCGAACTTGCCTACCACGACAACGTCCCATGCTTAAATTACCATCCCTCATCTTACTGGCCTCATGTTTCTGCCAGATCGCCGTTGCGAAGGAAGCTCCGGCGACAAAGCCTGAGACGTTTTCGAAATCCTGGAACTACCGTGGAATTATTCTCAACGAGCCCGGTTGGGACCTGTGGGGGGCATCGCCCGTGATGGATGACGATGGCAAGGTGCACCTTTTCGTCGCCCGCTGGCCCGGTAAAATTCCGTTCAACAAAGGCTGGAGGTTCGATTGCGAAATCGCACGCTACATGGCGGATTCACCGGAAGGACCGTTCACCTATCAGGAGACAATCCTGAAACCTCAGCCAGACACGAAGCGCTGGGATCGACTCGGCCTCCACAACCCGAACATCCAGCGCCTGTCCGATGGTCGTTATGTGCTGAGCTATATCGGGCGTCCTGCTAGAAAAGGGCAACCTGGTAACCAGCGCATCGGTATGGTGATTGCGGATTCGCTGAAAGGGCCTTGGAAACCTGTCAACGGATCGTTTAAGAAACCGCTACTCGATATCCCCTCCGACGATTCTGTGTGGTGCTATAAGCCAAGTAATGGAGTTTGTAATCCGGCTTTGTTAGAGATGCCTAACGGAAAGTTTCACCTCTATTTCAAGTCGAGCGATGGCAAAAGGTCGGTCATGGGTGTTGCCATTGCCGATCAGGTGGAGGGGCCTTATGTGTTTCACCCCGACCCGATCACCAAAAATAATGCCACCATCGAGGACGGTTATGCCTTCCACTGGAACGGCGAGGTTTGCTTTGTCACCACGGATAATCACGGAATGATCGAAAAAGGGGGCGGCCTGCTGTGGCGCTCCAAGGATGGCATCACGTTCAATCCGAAACCCCAACAGGCATTTCCACGCTTTGAGACCGCCTACCTCAAGGGGACGGATCGCAAGAAATTTAAAGTGCATTACTCGAACCGCGTCAAATTTGAACGCCCTCAGATCCTACTCGTCAATGGCCAGCCTCGCTACATGTATGTCCCCTGTGGGGTCGCCACCGATGGTTCGGACGGCACCAATGTGCATCTCTTGGAAATTTCACCCGAAGGTGAAAAATAGACCGTCTACGCAGGGGGCTCGGTCCATGCGAGTGAGCCGCCTCACGTTCCCATTACCCCCCACCTATTCAAGCAATGACCACCCAAGTCCCTCTGAGTCAGCAGCACCCGGTAGCCTGGTGTGCACTACTGCGCGATCGCTCTGGGGCTGCTGCCGCCGTGAAGTGCCTGGGCGAGCAATCATCGGCCTTGGGCGACGCGGGGATCTTGAATCTGCAATTTTTCTGTGAAGAAATCGAGGGCTCCGAGGTGGTCGTGGCGATCATGGATGTGAAAGATGCAGACAGCGCTGCGATGGCGGAATCGTGCTGGCAAGCACTCGCAGAGTCCCCCCGGTTCAAGCCGGTTTTCGATCGCTTGCAGCCATGCCTGCTGCCGCATCCACGCCACGCAGGCGGTGAGCAATCGCCCTGGGTGCGTGCCGAGACGATCTGCCGGATCCGCCCCGCCGTGTGCGCTGGGATGACTCCGGAGGGGGCGTCCTGGCATGCTGCGGTCACCGGTCTGAGGAAGGAAAAGGAAGCCGAATACCGCCTGCTGCATGATAACGTTTGGCCGGGTGTGGTCGAGGCGATTGGGCGTTCGCAGATCCGCCGTTTCGATATTTTTCTCATCGAGTTGGGCGACCCGGAAAAGAATCAACCGTATCTTTTTTACCGCTTTCAATACAGCGGCGACGATTTTGATAAAGACATGGCCATGCAAGCGGCCAGTCCCGTCAATCAACGCTGGTGGACATTCACCGATCCCTGTCAGATCCCTCTGCCGCAAGCCGCCGCGAAGGGGCATGTCTGGTTGGGCATGATCCCTCTCGAAACCGACACACCCGATGACTAAGCTAATCGACTCCCATCACCACCTTTGGACCTTCAACGAAGCTGAGTTCTCCTGGCTGGAAACCTCTTTGCAGAAAAGTTTCCTAGCAGAAGATCTGGAATCTACCTTGGCCGATACCGGCGTGACTCAAAGTATCGCGGTGCAGGCGCGTTGCAGTCTGGAGGAGAACGATTTTCTCATCGCCCAGGCGGCCGAAACCGATCTGATCTGTGGTATCGTTGGCTGGGCCGATCTGCGCTCTGATGATGTGTCAGAGGTTCTCGATCGACTCGCCGCGCAACCATTGATGAAGGGAATCCGTGAAATCACCCAAGGTGCGGCAGATGAGGAGTTTTTGGCGAACGACGCCTTCGATCGCGGTGTCGACCTCTTGGCAGCGCGCGGATTGAGTTACGATCTGTTGATTTTTGAAGACCAGTTAGACGTGGCCGACGCCTTTGTGGGTCGACACGAAAACCTGCCGATCGTGCTCGACCACTGTGCCAAACCCTCCGTGCGTGCTGATGTTTTCCCTGAGGCTTGGGCGAAGGGGATTCGACAAATTGCCCAGCATGAAAACCTCTGCTGCAAGCTCTCCGGTCTGGTCACCGAGGTGCGTGACGGGTCGGCGTGCAAGGCCGAGTTGTTTCAGCCTTACTTCGACACCGTGCTGGAAGCCTTCGGGCCAGAGCGGATCATGTTCGGATCCGATTGGCCGGTATCGCTGGGTGCCACGCCATACGCCAGCTGGCTGGAGACTGTGCTCAGCCTCACCAGCTCACTAAGTGAGCCGGAACAGGAGATGATTTTCAGAGGCTCGGCAGAGCGCTTCTACCGAGTCTAACGGGTCACTGTGTAATGCCTTACTTTTTAGGCATGATCGGGCTGTCGAAGTCGGCGAGGTCCGACGGTTTCACGCCTTTGACGTGGCCGGCCTGGCGGAATGTGGATGGCTTGTAATCTCCGACGAAACTGACATCGGCATCGGCTTTGATTTCCTTTTCCAGTCCGGCCGCCCAGAAGATGCCGTTGATGGCCATGCGACGGTAGTTATCGTCTAATAAATCTTCCGATGCCCCTTGGGTCGAGTGGAAGACGCGGCCTTGGGTGCCATTTTTACCGGTGTAGTGACGTGTCCATGTGCAGGGGACGGGTGGTTTTTTGGCATCGAGTTTGGCGTCTTTTTTCATCGAGACCATCGGCTGGGAGTTGGCCAGCACGGTGAAGCCTTCACGCGCCACACCATTGTATCCACCTGCGTGACAGAAAGCGCCGTCCTTCACTCCGCGCAGGATCGGGTGTTCTTGCTGTGAGGGGATCAGCTGGATGCGGGTTCCTTGTTTGTGGTTCTTGCCGTAGTGGCCGACCCAGGTGTTTCCGAGCACTTGGTGACCGAATCCCTTTTCGTAGTCGGCGCCTTTGTAGTTGTAGCTGTAGCGCGCGTAGGTGGCGTCTGCTGGGATCTTGAAGGCATGGGAGGAGGTGCGGAACCCGACCACCGGGCCGCCGCGGTCGACATAATCGACGATGTGTTTCATCTGCTCATCGGGGAGATTGAGGAAGCGGGTGAAGATGACCATCAGGTCGGCTTCTTGCAGGGCTTCCAGGCCTTGGATGTTGGATGCTCCCGCTGTGATTTCTCCCTGTTCATTGACACCAAAAAGCACGGTGCATTTGAAGCCGTGGTGCTTGGCGAGGATGCGGGCTAAGGCTGGGCAGGATTCTTCGGCGCGGTATTCGTGGTCCGAGGTGACAAAGACGATGTGCTTGCCTTTTCCTGGACCCTCGGTCCCTTGGTAGGTGATTTGGGCGGTGGCAGACATGATGCTGAGGGCGAGTAGAATGAGATATTTCATGATGAGTTCGAAGGGGTGGGGTTTAGGGGGAGTATTTCGGGTGAATGAGGATGTGGTGCGTGCCGACCTTGAGGACGGCACTGAGCTGTTTGGGGTTCTTGGGGGAAAAGGCACTGCGCTCGGTGGTCAGCAACCATGAGCCGTCGGCACGACGCGTGAAGGTTTGCTTTTTATCGGATGAGATCTGGCCGTCACAGGAAAAAAGGTAGGCCTCGCTGAGATCGGCATCATGCGGGGTGTTGATTTGGATTCGGACCACGGGCTCGTTCGGCCCGCTCAGCACTGCGCCGGACCAGGCTTTTGAGCTTTGCGGGATTTCCTGTTGTGCCTGGGCGATCACCTTGGCCGCGGCAGGATCTGGGGTGGGTGAGTCGGAAACTTTGAGATCGAGCGTCAAGGTTTGGGCTCC
This sequence comes from Oceaniferula flava, assembly GCF_016811075.1. Lineage (NCBI taxonomy): Bacteria > Pseudomonadati > Verrucomicrobiota > Verrucomicrobiia > Verrucomicrobiales > Verrucomicrobiaceae > Oceaniferula > Oceaniferula flava. The sequence goes on along the minus strand of NZ_JAFBGL010000007.1, from coordinate 50,415 downwards.
CGGGCTGCACTGGTCGGCGCAGCACATCCAGCGCGTCGCGGCCTGCAGTGAGACCGTCCGACTGGCGATCTCCTTGGGCGGGGTGATGGTCACTAGCAGGGTGACATCGCGCTCGTAGCCGTGGCACGGGTGCTGGGCCATTTTTGTCAGTTCCGGATACGGCCAGCGGATCTCCGAGGCGGTGAATCCGGCTGGCAGTGTCCAGTCGATTGCGGTCGCCATTCCGACGATGCCCGGGTTTTTCCAGTAGGTGTGGAACCCTGCGTCATGCTCGATATGCAGACCCACCGTGAACGGCTCACCGGGCACCACGGTGGTGGTTTCCGAGATCAGGGCGATCTCGAGACCTTTCGCTGCTTCGGCCTGGACAGTGACGGTGGCCAGGGCGAGGCAGAGGCTGGCGAGTTGGATTTTCGGGGGCAACGTGGGTTGGGGGTGGTTTAGTAGTTCAGCCCGTGCAGGGACTTGGGTAGGAATACGCCGTCCTTGCGGATGAGCTTTCCATCGAAGTAGATTTCCCCACCGCCGTAGTCCTTGCGCTGGATGGTGACCATGTCCCAGTGGACCTGCGAGCGGTTGCCATTGTCGGCTTCTTCGTAGGCTTGGCCGGGGGTGAAGTGGAACGAGCCGGCGATTTTCTCATCGAAGAGGATGTCGCGCATCGGTTCCATGATCTGGGGGTTGAAGCCGAGGGCAAACTCGCCGATGTAGCGCGCGCCCGGATCGGAATCGAGGATCTTGTTGAGTTCCTTGGTCTGGGAGCCGGCGTCCGCCTTGACGATTTTGCCTTTTTTGAATTCGAGGCGGATGTTGTCGAATGGGATCCCTTGGTAAACGGTCGGTGCGTTGTGGGTGATCACACCTTCAACGCTATCCTTGATCGGAGCAGTGAACACTTCGCCGTCGGGGATGTTGTAGTGGCCGCCGCAGACCACGGCGGGGATGTCTTTGATGGAAAACTCGAGGTCGGTGCCTTCGTTTTTGATCTGCACGTGGTCGGTTTTTTCCATCAGTCGCTTCAGGGCATTCATCGCGGGGAGCATCGATTTGTAGTCGAGCAGGCAGACGTTGAAGTAGAATTCCTCGAAGGCCTCGGTGCTCATGCCTGCTTGCTGGGCCATCGCAGGGTGGGGCCAGCGCAGCACACACCAGCGAGTTTTATCAACGCGGTGGTTCATCACTTTGCGCATGTGTTTCATCACCGTCTTCATCTTGGCGGCGGGGACATCGCTGGTTTCGCAGATGTTGTGCGATCCACGAATGGCGATGTAGGCATCCATGTCTTTCATCTCGGCGAGCTGGTGCTTGGCGATCAGCTCATACTGGTCATCGCTGGCAGCCATCGACATTTCACGGCTCAGGCGACCATGATCCAGCTTTAACACTGGGATCCCCTTCTTCGCTCTGACCTCACGGATCAGGGCGATGCCGAGCTCATCCGGCACGTCGATGAGGTGGAGCAGCACTTTCTCACCCTTCTTGATCTTGGTGGAATAGCGGACGAGCTGCTGGGCGAGTTCGGAAATTCTTGGGTCTTGCATGGCAGTGACAGTCGAGAAACTGGGGCGATGAGTCAAGAGAAGGCAGATTTCATTTGCTCGGATCGATTGCGGCACCTAGGAAATGGGCATGTCCAACGGCGATGCGAAGATCAAACTCGGAGTCCTCGGCTCCGGCTCCGGCTCGAATATGCAGGCAATTCTCGATGCCATCGAGGCCGGCACCCTGAATGCCGAAATCGTGCTGGTGCTCTCCGATAATCCGGACGCCTACATCCTCGAACGCGCTGAAAAAGCAGGTATCCCTGCGCGAGTGATCGATTGCGCTGGCTATAAAACCCGCTTTCCGGATGCCTCCCAAGCCGCTGTCGCCGCGGAGTTGAAAGCCGCAGGCGTGGAGATGGTCTGCCTCGCCGGCTTCATGCGCTTGGTGAAACAGGCGATGCTCGATGTCTTTCCTAACAAGATTCTCAACATCCACCCGTCACTGCTGCCAGCCTACCCAGGTCTGATGGCGTGGAAACAGGCGGTGGAAGATGGCGCCAAGGAGTCGGGCTGCACCGTGCATTACGTCGATGCCGGCATGGACACCGGCCCGATCATCCTGCAAGCGCGGGTGCCGGTTTTTTCCGATGATACCGCAGAGACCCTGCATGCACGGATCCAGGAGCAGGAACATCAGCTCTATCCGAAAGCGATCAATCTCGCACTGGGAAGACCGGCGTAGAGAGTCCCCGACGTCGTTGTCCCAACCCTGCTGACGACGGTTTTTTTTGGGTCAAAAAATATGGTGCTCAGCGAGTGAGTCGCCAAGCATCCCTGCTCGACATGCCAGTGGGGTGGTGTATTTCCAATGCCAGAAACCACTTATTATCCATATGGCTACGAAAAAAACGACCAAGAAGACCGCCTCGAAAAAATCAGCCGCTTGGGAGAAGCCGATGCCGAAGGCGCAGTTCGACTTCATGCGTGAAGTGCTCGCCGCTCCGAGTCCGATCGGTCTGGAGGCCGCCATGTCCTACGGTGTGCTGAAGCCGTATTTTGAGAAATTCATGCCCAAGTCCTGGGGTATCCACCAGTTCAAAGGCAACGCCGGCCTCGTCGTCGATACCCACCCGGGCCAAGACGACATGACTTCCGTGATGATCATTGGTCACGCCGATAAGATCCGCATGCAGGTCCGCAACATCGACAAGGATGGCAAGATCTGGATCAACACCGACTCCTTCCTGCCCTGCACCCTGATCGGGCACGAGGTGAAACTTTTTAGCCAGGTTCCTAACAAGCCAGGCACCTATCGCACCATCGAAGGCGGCACCATCGAAGCCCTCGGCGCGATCCACTTCTCCGAGCCAGCTCAGCGCACCGGCGACAAAGGTCTGAAGCCGGAAATGATGTATCTCGAGCTGCAGATGCACGGCGAGAACTGTAAGGAAAAAATCGAAGCCCTCGGCATCCGCCCTGGCGACCCGATCATTCTCAATCGCCCGATCAAGCGCGGTTTCTCTGACGACAGCTTCTACGGCGCCTACCTCGATAACGGCCTCGGCTGCTTTGTGGTTGCGGAAATTGCCAAGATCCTCGCGAAGTCACCACTGAAGAATGTGCGTGTGCTTTACACCATCGCCACACACGAAGAGATCGGTCGTTTCGGCGCCACCGCCATCGCCGGTGAACTCAAGCCGGATATCCTGATCGGTTCCGATGTGAACCACGATTACGACGCCGCTCCAGGCATCGCCGCCCGCAGAATGAACTCACTCAGCATGGGCAAGGGCTTCACCCTGACCAACGGCTCGATCACCAGCCAGTTCCTCAACAGCCTGATCGAGAAATCTTGTCAGAAAAACGGCATTCCTTATCAGATCGACTTTGCAGGTCGCGACACCGGCACCGATGCCATGGCCGCCGCGCTGGCTGGCTTCGATAGCGCCGCTACCTCCATTGGCTTCCCAATCCGCAACATGCACACGATTTCCGAAACCGGCCACACCGCCGACGTCATCGCCGCGATCCACGCCATGGTGGAAACCTTCAAGGACATGGACAAAATGAACCGCGGCAAAGGCCTCTCACGCGAGGATCTGAAAAATGGCCACCCACGTCTGGATGACGCGAAACAGCTGTAATAGCATCGACGGCTAACGATCTCAGCGTTACTTCTTCACCAGTCCCACGGCGGTCGATATCGGCCTGCCGTGGTCAACCGCCTCGTGCCATGAAGGAATACTTTAACTCCGAATACCCGTCCGTTGATCACCTCATTAAGAAGGCGAAAAAGCGGATGCCTGGATTTGCCTACGATTATCTATCAGGTGGCTGCTTTTCCGAGGTCAACTTGGATCGCAACATCGCGGACATTCGCAAGGTTCAGTTGAAGCCATGGTATCTGGGCGACTACGCCGGGGCATCGCAGAAGACCGAGTTGTTTGGTAAAACCTACGACGCTCCCTTCGGTGTCGCCCCCGTCGGCCTCCAGGGCTTGATGTGGCCAAAATCCTGTGAGTATTTGGCGCAGTCGGCTGCCGATCACAACATCCCCTTCGTGCTCTCCACGGTCGGCACGGCAGACATCGAAAAGATTTCCAAAATCACCGATGGCGACTTCTGGTTCCAGCTCTATCACCCGGCCGAGGACGAGCTGCGTGACAAGCTGCTAGATCGTGCTTGGGACGCCGGATGTAAGACCCTGGTGATCCTGGCCGACACCCCAACCTTTGCGTATCGGCCGAAGGAAATTCGCAACGGTCTCTCGATCCCGCCGCGCATGACGCTGCGCAATATTTTCCAAATGTGCACCCACCCCACCTGGTCGTTCAGCCAGCTGTTTGCCGGGGCACCGGAGTTTGAGACCATGAAACCATACATCCCCAAAGGTCTGAATATGAAACACCTTGGGATGTTCATGAACAAAACCTTCTCCGGCCGACTCACTGAGGCGAAGATCGCCCCGATCCGTGACAAGTGGAAAGGCAATCTCGTCATCAAAGGCGTGGTGAATCCCGAAGACGCCGAGCTAGCGGTGAAGCTGGGGCTCGATGGCATGATCGTCTCGAACCACGGCGGCCGACAGCTCGACCGTGGGCAATCGACCATCACTCCACTGCAGCAGCTTGCCCCCGATTTCAAAGGCAAGATCAAGCTGATGATGGACAGCGGCATCCGCTCCGGCGAAGACGTTGCAGCAGCTTTGGCCAGTGGTGCCGACTTCACCTTCCTAGGCCGCACCCCGATGTATGGCGTCTGCGCCCTCGGCCAGCACGGCGGTCACCACACCTTCGAGATGCTCAAGAAGCAGCTGCAACAGGTGATGGAGCAGATCGCCTGCGCCAAGGTCGAGGACTTCCCAAGACACTTGGTATCCTAGCCAAAGGCTTCCATCTCGTCGGGTTAATCTGGCGATACGATTCAAGAAAAAGCCAGCACTTGTTAGTGCTGGCTTTTTGCGTCTTTAGCCACGTTCTACGTGGTGGTTCCTACTCCACGGTCACGCTTTTCGCGAGGTTCCGTGGTTGGTCGATTGCGCAGCCGCGGATGCGGGCGACGTGGTAGGCGAAAAGTTGCAGGGCAACTGCGGCGGGAACCACGGCGGTGTATTGCGGACAAGCGGGGATCTCGATGACGTGGTCGCAGGTCTTGCGGGCTTCTTCATCGCCTGCGGTGATCACACCTAACACCGGAGCCTTGCGTGCCTTGCACTCGGCGACGTTGCTGAGAGATTTGTCCTGACCGGGGCCTTGGTTGAGCAGAGCGATCACCGGCATGGATTCTTCCAACAAGGCGATCGGGCCGTGTTTGAGTTCGGCGGAGTGATAGCCTTCTGCGTGGATGTAGGAAATTTCCTTCAGCTTGAGCGCGCCTTCGAGAGCCACGGGGAACATGTAGCCGCGACCGATGTAGAAAGCGTTATCGTAGTTCGCGTAGTGGGCGGCGACTTCGGCGATCTGGTCGTTGATGTCTAACACCTCTTGCACGAGCTCGGGAATACGTTCGATTTCCTTGGCAATTTGAATCCCGTCCTCGCGTGAGAGTCGGTGAGAGCGGGCGATTTTCAGAGCGATCATCAACAGCACGGATACTTGGCTGGTGAAGGCCTTGGTCGAAGCCACACTGATCTCAGGGCCGGCGTGGAGGTAGATGCCTCGGCCAGTTTCGCGGGCGATGGTGGAACCCACGACATTCACCAGAGCGGCGACCAGCGACCCCTTGTCCACGGCTTCGCGCACGGCGGCGAGGGTGTCGGCTGTTTCTCCGGACTGACTGATCGCCAGCACCATATCGCGGCTGCCGACGATGGGGTTCCGGTAGCGGAACTCTGCGGCTTGCTCGACTTCGGCAGGGATGGCTGCGAAGTCCTCCACGGCGTATTCGCCGATCAGTCCGGCATTCATGGATGTGCCACAGCCGACGATGAGCAGGCGCTGGATGTCGACAATTTCACGCGGTGTCAGGTTGAGACCTGAAAGGATGGCAGTGCCCCGATTGAGATCGATGCGACCGCGGATGGTGTTCTTGATCGCCTCCGGTTGTTCGAAGACTTCCTTGAGCATGTAGTGCTCGTAGCCTCCTTTTTCGGCAGCGTCCGGTGACCAATCGATCTCGGAAGGTGTCCGTGTGACGGCTCCGGAATCGAGGCTTTGGATATCGACTTTGCTGCCTTCGATGCGTGCGATGTCGTTATCGTCCAGATAGATCGCCTGACGGGTGTAGGTGATGATGGCTGAGGCATCGGAAGCGACGATGGTTTCGTCCTCACCGAGACCGATGACGATGGGGGAACCGCTGCGAGCGACGACTAACACGCCGGGCTCATCCTTGCTCATGCAGGTGACGCCATAGGTGCCTTCCACTTCCTTGAGCGACTTCTTCACCGCTTCGAACAAATCGCCCTCATAGTTGGCTTCCACGAGGTGGGCGAGCACTTCGGAATCGGTCTCCGATTTGAAGGTGTGGCCTGCGGCCTTGAAGCGATCGCGAAGGGCGTTGTGATTCTCGATGATGCCATTGTGCACCAGCACCACGCGGCCATCGTTGCCTTCGTGGGGGTGGGCGTTGAGTGTCGTCGGTGGTCCGTGGGTGGCCCAGCGGGTGTGGGCGATCCCTGAGTGAGACTGGGAAAGCAGCTCTTTCTCGCCCTCCACCTGATCCGCGAGACCCGCGACCTTGCCACTTTGTTTTCTGATCAGAATGCCGCTATCCGAAGAGAGCGCAACGCCCGCAGAGTCATATCCACGGTATTCGAGTTTTTTAAGTCCGCTGATGAGAACGGGCATGGCTGAGCGTTTGCCGGTGTATCCTACGATTCCGCACATGGTGATATAGTTATTGGGATTGGGTGATTGGGAAATTGGGGAGTGTGTGCCACTGAGGTGGCAGATTACGTAAGATCACGCTCGACGGTGTCGTTCGGTCTCGTCGATGAGTTGGGGCCTAGTTTGCGACCGGGGTAGATAGCTGTTAGGATGCCGGTGTGGGTGCCGTCGCCGATGATGGCTCCGAATTTCCTGCGACCAGTGTCTAACAGACGACCCTCAATCATGGATTTGTGGTTGGCTCCATCGTGACGTAAGTTGGAGGTGATGGTGCCGGCGCCGAAGTTGACTTGATTGCCGATGACGGAGTCGCCGACGTAGGAAAGGTGGCCGACGGATGAGCCGTGACCGACGATGGAGTTCTTGATTTCAACCGCTTGGCCGATGTGGCAATCGTTGCCGATGGTGGTGGACCCGCGCAGGTAGCAGTTCGGGCCGATCTTGCAGTTCTCACCAATGACGACGTTGCCCTCGATGACCACGCCGGGAAGGATCTTGCTGCCCTTGCCAACGCTGACAAAACCATCGATGTGGGCGGCGGGGCTGACGTCACCTTGGAAATCGTTGGCGTTGAGCTGACTGACAATTTGCTCGTTGAGGCTGATGAATTCCCAGGCGTAGTTGATTAGGAACGATTGCTCGGAGGCTGTGATTTCTTCGCCGTTTTGATCACCGGTCCATGCTAGGGTGTAGCCTTGTGCCGATTTGAGAACGGCGGGCTGTGCGGCAGCGGCGAGCTTTTCCCAGTCGGCCTGAGTGATCCATGCGTTATCGTATTGATGCGCGTCACTGATGCCATCGGCGTTCTGTTGCTGCAGCTCGAGCAGAGTTTTTCCGGCGATGAGTTGCGTGCCGCATGCTTGGTCTTGCAGCAGTGGCCACCAGTTGGCTTCTTGGGTTGGATGGATGGTGAGGCTCATGGGATTAAGCTCCGATGGTGTTCTGGATTGCGGCGGCGATGAGGTCTGCCTGGGTCTGCGCCATTTCAGAATCCGAGCACTCGGTGAGCACGCGGATTTTACGCTCGGTGCCGGAGTAGCGAACTAACACCCGACCTTTTTCTGCAAAGGTTTCCTCGGCATGTTGGATGGCTTTGTGGATTTCCGGCACTTCTTCGATCGGTGGTTTTTCGGTCACGTCGAGCCCTAACAAAACCTGCGGGTAGATGTCCATGCAGTCGGCGAGTTCGGAAAGTTTGACCTCTTGCTCGCGCATCATCGAGAGCACCATCAGCGCGCTCATGATGCCATCACCGGTGGTGGCGTGGTCTGAGTAGATGATGTGGCCGGAGTTTTCGCCGCCGAGGTTGTAGCCTTTTTCGCGCATGCGCTCGATCACCAGGCGATCGCCCACGCCGGTGGTTTCCAGTGCGATGCCATCTTTTTCCAAGGCATCACGCAGGCCGAGGTTGCTCATGACAGTGGCGACCAGGGTGTTGCCCTTGAGTTTGCCTTTGGCTTTCAGTGCTTTGGCGCAGAGGCAGAGGAGCCGGTCGCCATCGACCACCTGGCCGGTTTCATCGCAGAAGATAACGCGGTCGGCATCGCCATCGAGGCAGATTCCGACGTCGGCACCGTGATCGATCACTGCCCGGGCAGCGCGTTCAGGGTGAAGCGCGCCGCAGCCTTCGTTGATGTTGCGTCCGTCCGGCTGAGTGGAAAGTTCGATCACCTCGGCTCCGAGCTCTTCGAAGATCAACGGGCCGACGTAGTAGCCGGCACCGTTGGCGCAATCGACCACCACCTTCAATCCGTGCAACGATCCTGCACCGGCGGCATTCTTGGTGAACTCGATGTAGCGGCCTAGGGCGTCGTCGATGCGGATCGCTTTTCCCAAATCTCGCTCAGGCTGCTCGAGCTCGTCGGCGAGGATGAGCTTTTCGATTTCCAGCTCGAGTTCATCGTTGAGCTTGTATCCATCGCGACCGAAAATCTTGATCCCGTTGTCTTGGTAGGGGTTGTGCGAGGCGGTCAGCATGATGCCGGCGTCACAGCCCATCGAGCTGGTGAGGTGGGCAATGGCCGGTGTGGGGGCTGGACCGGTGAGCAGCACGCGGGAGCCTTCGGAAACAAGTCCACTGGTGATCGCTGTTTCCAGCATGTATCCGGAAAGTCGGGTGTCTTTTCCGATGACCACTTTGTGTCGTTTGTGACCGTCTGCCTGCAGCACACGGGCGACCGCCCGGCCGATTCTGAGAGCAACTTCGGGGGTGATGGGAAACTGGTTGGCGACACCGCGGATGCCGTCGGTGCCAAATAATTGAGCGCTCATGAATGTAATGGAAGGTGGTAAAGAATGAAAAAATTGTAACGGATGTATGGAAATTAACCCCTCGAGAGAGGGCTAGCAAATCTCAAGTTCAAAAATAAATGAACTGTGTGTCATGCTGCGTTCGGTAGTCAGTTTGGCGTTCGCTTGTTGACATGGAAATTGTTATCTATGACATCTAGCAGACTAACCGCAAGATTGTCTCAGGCAATGCGTATTGATGAAAATCGCTATGAAAAATGCACTCTACATACACATCATTTGGGCCGTGGTCGCAGGCATCGCTTTTGTGGTGGGCGCGAAGAACTTCACCGGCGCAGCATCCACGGATTCCGAAGATGCGGATTCACGTGTCGGCGCCCGTTATTCGGAGCGTTACCAACGAGCTGGGCACGGTGCCCCTGGAGCGAGAGCGACATCGCGCAATCATTCCGCTGCGGGTGCTGGTCGGCAGGCAGGCAAGACAAAGCTCTCCGATGCCGGGATCCGATCGCTCGGGCAGCTGCTGAAGACCAGCAACGATCCCATCGAACGCCAGATCGCCTTTGCCAAACTTCTCGAGTCGATGACGGCGGAGAATGCCATGTTTCTCCGGGAGCAAATTGCCCATTTGCCCGACGATTCCGATGAGTGGCGGGAGTTCAACTACGCCTGGGGAGCCCTGGCGGGCGAAAGTGCGGTGACTTTTGGTGAAACCAGTGAAAAAAGAGACCACGCGGCGCTACTCAGTGGCTGGGCCAGTGCCGACCCCCAAGCTGTGGCGCAGTGGTTCGATCAGCTGCCGGACGACCGGAAAAATAGCAACCGCCTGAAGTGGGCCGCGGTCTACGGCATGTCGCATAACGATCCGATTCTCGCGACGAATTTCATCCTCGACCAGTCGGGCACAAACGACCGCGATGCCGCTAAGATGATCAATGTGGTCGCAGCCTCCTTCCTGCGAAGCTCGAGCACGGAGGATGTGGCACGATGGTCTGAAAACCTGCCGGAGGGCAGGGTGCGGGACGCGGCGGTGAGTCGTGTGGCCCGTGAGTTTGCAGATGAGGACCCGGCGAAAGCGGTCGCCTGGCTGACGACCTTGCCGCAGAGCGACGGTCAGAACCAGGGCATGGACTCGGTCTTTTCACGCTGGGCGCGGCAGGATGCGGAGGCCGCTGCCAGCCAGCTGAACGAGATGGCAGAGTCGCCCATGCGAGATTCTGCGGTGAAGGGGTTTTCGGATCGGCTTGTGCGTCAGGATCCAGCGGCGGCGATCCAGTGGGCCAGCACCATCAGCGATACCACGCGGCGCACTAAGGCACTGGTGGATTATGGCCGCAGGTTCATGCGCAACGACCCGGATTCGGCAGCCAGTTGGCTCGCGGATAGCGGACTGGATGAGGCCTCGCAGAAGCGGATTCAGTCGGCCAGAAAACGCCAGTAGCACAGAGTCTTGGGTTGATTCGTTCTCCAGACCTGCAAAAGTGGCGCGGATGATGCCTGTCAGAAAACTGCATGAACTACAAAGCCGGCTCACCGCCGCGGTGTTGGGCGCTGAGGAGGCGAGCAATCTGCTGCTGACGGCATTGCTGGCCAGAGGGCATGCACTGATCGAAGGGGCTCCCGGCGTTGGCAAGACTTCGCTGGCGCAGACCCTGGCCAATGGCATCGGTGGCAGCTTCAAGCGGATCCAATTTACCCCGGACCTGCTGCCCTCCGACATCCTCGGCTATCACCTCTACAAGCAGCACAACGGTGAGTTCGAATTCGTCCCCGGCCCGGTATTTTCCAACCTCCTGCTCGCCGATGAAATCAACCGGACATCGCCGCGGGTGCAGTCGGCATTGTTAGAAGCGATGAATGAAGGTCAGGTCAGTATCGATGGCTCAACGCGCGACCTCGAAGACCCGTTTCTGGTGGTCGCAACGCAGAACATCACCTCCTCGACCGGCACCTTTCCGCTGCCCGAGCCGCAGTTGGATCGCTTTTTACTATCGATCCCGATGTCGCTGCCGGATGCCGAAGTGCAAAAAAGCATTCTCAATGCGCATGCCGCCGGTGCGATCAATGGCAGCTCCCGCGACCCGTTGTTAGAACCCTCGGAAATTCTCACCCTGCAGGATCAGGCGGCCAAGATGCCGGTTAGCGAGGCTTTAAACGACTACATCATCAACCTCTGCGAAACGGTGCGTCGGGTGGCAGGTGGCGGGCACACGATCTCGGTGCGTGCGTCACTGGCGCTGATGCGGGCGGCCCAGGCGAGTGCCTTCCTGGAAGGTCAATCGGCAGTGCACCCCGATCATGTGCAAACAATTTTCCCTCACGTCATGCGGCATCGGTTGCTGCCTGATGACGGTTCGTCCCCTGAGCCCATCCTCGCCGGGGCGATCAAGGAAACGCCGGTGCCATAGGGGTGCCTTGGGGTTTTTTAGGCGGCGTCCGGCATGGCCTCAGGCGCTTTTTGTGGGGCTTTTTTCTGCGGTGCCGCGGCTGCTTTGGGGATGTCCCAGGCGGTCAACCAACGGTGCTCGATCTTGCGGTAGCCCGCTTTCAGCATGCGCTTTTCCATGTCGGGGAAATGCGCCGCGCCGTAGAAGATGGCGAGTTTCTTTTTGCCGGCCTGGACTTGCTGCTGGAGGACTTTCAGGCAGGCCTTGTTACGATCGCCGATGATGACGCTCTCGCCTAACATGCCGCCCATCTGGTCGTTGGCGCCGCCGAGGGTATCGACCAGTTCCAGCTTCATCAGATTGGCATTACCACTGAGGATGGCGGTGAGCAGTTTGGCGGGGTCCGGCTGGTTGGCGGCGGCTTTTTCGTTCTGTGCGTTTTGCATCGCGAATCCTAACAGCGACTCTCCTTTTTCCGTCTGGAGCTTTTGAAACTCTGCTAGTGAGAGGTCTGCGTGGACGAAGTTCTTGGGGCTGTAGTCGATGCCTTCCTTCTGCCCCTGAAGTTGCAGGAACTTGCTGACCAGGGTGTAAACATTGCCGAGCATAGCCATCATCGGATCCTTCACCTTCTCTTGTGGCTCGGCATTTTCAGCCTTCGCCTCCGGGCCCTTGGCGATGTTTTCGCCGCCGATCATTTCGTAGAGCAGCGCTTCATACTGGGTGAACTCCTTGTTGAGCTGCTGGTAATACTTGGCATCGGCAATGTGCACCGCGCCGATGAGATCCACTGTGACGCCGGCTTTGACGTAGCGGGTCACCCCTGTCTGGAGTCGGACATGCTGCGCATCGCGATCGACCCGAATGAACTGGGTGGCGTCTGCCGCCTTGGCCGCTGGGGCGTCAACTTGGGCCATGGCCGGAAGAGCACAGCTGGCGAGCAGGGTGAGGAGGATTTTTTTCATCGTGAAGTATTAGGAAAGCGCGTTGCGCTGGGGATTATGTCTGAAAATCGGGTGCTGGTAAACATCAGGGTTGCCGCAGCGGCTGCGATTGCTAGGCTGCGGCATGCTGAAAATGAGCCAATCCTTTGTCATCCGCATGACCCTGTGGTCGGTGCTGGTGCTCTATATGGTCTGCGATTTTTTTGTCTTCAAGGGGCCTCTTCAGCAGGAGTTGCAAGCGATGTTCCGCTCGCCGGCCGACCGCGCCCAGCGTGCGATGTCTCAGGGCGTCTGTGCCAAGGTCTGGAATGGTCCGATCTACCGCAGCCAGGTCGATTACCGGGTGCAGGAAAAGCTGTGGCGCACTGGGCGCGATCCGGAAAAGGTCAGCGAGCAGGAATTGAAACTGCTGCGTTGGGCGGCATTGGACGACTTGATTGACGAAGCGATCCTGCGTATCAAGGCGCGGGTCAACCGAGAGGAGGCCCCGGTGAGCGAGGCTGAGATTGATGCCGAGCTGGCGCAGTTTGAGAAACGCTTCGCCACCGCCGACGAGCTCGATCAGGCGCTGGGCGCACAGGGGATTGAGAGTCGTGAAGAGTTACGGTTTCGCATCGCTGCCCGCATTCAGCAGGACCATTATGTGCAGCTGAAAATCAAAGATGCCATCACAGTGAGCGAGCAGGATGCCCGCAGCTGGTATGACGATCACAAGAAGCAGCTTACCATGCCGGAGCGGCGTGAAGTGCGCCATGTGTTCCTGCCCACTCTGGACCATCCCTCCGACGAAGCGAAAGCGACGCTGCAGGAGCACCTGATCAAGCTGCAAAAGGAAGAAATCAAGTTCGCCGAACTCGCTGCCAGCCTGAGTGAAGATGCCTCGAGCAAAGACCGCGGCGGAAATCTCGGCTGGCTGCGCAAGAAACGTTTACCCGGCGATTTTGCCACGGCGGTATTTTCCATGACACCGAAGCAACCGACGCTGCTGCGTACCAAGCTCGGCTGGCATCTCGTCGAGGTGACCGGGGTGAAAGCTGCTGAGTTACTTCCCTTTGAGAGTGTCAAAGAGGAAATCATCACCGATCTGATGAACAGCCGGCGTGAGGCAGCGGTGAAACAATATCGCCACCAGCTGCGTTTGCTGAACCAGGACCAGATCGAGATTTACCGGTCGATGCTCGACTAAGAAATATCGACTAGGCGGTCTGGCTGTTTTGCGTCTCCGTGACTTGGGTTTTCCATGCGCGGATGTGCTGGTTCAGCTGCTTTTCCTCGCTGCTATCCTTGGGGGTATCTCCATAGAGCACTCCGTAATGGTAGGCTAACAATTGGTCGCCAAACTCCGGTGCGTGGTCGAGTTTTTGCAGGGACTGCATGTGTTGCCGGAGGGTGCGACCCAGCGGCATTGGGCAGCCGAGGCTTTGGCAGGCTTGTTTGAAATGCAGCAGGTAAGCTGGCTCCGGATGACGCAGGGGCTGGCCGTCCGCTGTGGTTTGCGGGCGCTTCCACCGGCGAATAACGAGGAACCCGATGGCGCAGGCGGTGATCACTCCGAGGGCAGTCAGCAGGGTGGTGTAGTTCACGCCGGTGGCCAGGCCGGGGTCGTCATCATCGGTCGACTCCACATCGGCGGCGAGTGCTTCCTCTGGGATGGGGGCAGGTTCGTTATCGGGCGCCGTGTGCGAGTCCGGTGTGGCATCGTTATCGGGAGGCGTGGTATCGAACACCACCCAGCCGTAACCGTGCAGCTTGATCTCCGTCCAGGCGTGCGCATCCTTGGCACGGAAGAGAAACATATTTTGCGACCTGTAGAGTCTACCGCCGGACCAACCGTAGGCAATTCTACTAGGCACGCCCATGGCTCGGCAGAGCATCGCTGCGGCGGTGGCAAAGTGCTCGCAGTAGCCTCTTTTTTCCTGATAGAGAAAGTTCTCCAAGGGATTTGCTCCACTGGCATTGGTGGTTTCCAGCGAGTAGGTGTAGCGATCTTGCAGGTGGTGGCGCAGCGCGAGCAGTCGGCTGCTGAGGTCGGGTTCCTCTTGGAAAAGGGTGGCAGTTTGGCGCAGCTGCTGCTCCATCGCGGCGGGCAGCTCCAGCTCATCCTTGGTCGCCAGCGCGGGGAAGAGATCTTCGTCGAGCAGGTCGGTGAGGTGCACCGACTTCGAGCTGGCGGTGTAGTTGTAGCCGGTGATGGGAGTCGCGGAATCCGGGAGCATGAAAATGTCCTCCGCCAGTCGATCGAGCACCGGCAGATCCGTCGACACCGCACCGTGGAGCGCGGTGAAGACATTTTGCCCGTTCGGATTGACCGCGTGGAAGATCCGGTGAGGGATCGGCTCGATCTCGGCAGTGGCAGCATTTGTCTGGTTAAACTCAATCGGGGATTGCAGCTGGATGCGGGTGCTGGGTACTGCCGACCAAGAGAGTCCGTTGAACTTGGAGAATGCGAAGGCTCTCAGGTGGATGCGGGAGTGCAGCAGCTTCGCCGCGTCCTCGGCATTTTCCAGCTCCACAAAGACCTCCGGTTTGTTGGTGGGTTTGTGGTTACTTTGTTTGGGGAGATCGCGCTCGAGGTTCTTCTTGAAAATCCAGGTGCCTGACCGTTCGCCATCGAAACGGATGTCGTTGCCCAGGTCCTCGCCGGGTCCAGCGCCGCCGCCATCGCGCAGCTCGGCCATGCCTTCGCGGGTGAACATGGCGAGCTCCTGCGCTGGCCCAGCCAGGCTGCTGGTGAGGGCCACAAAGCAGGCCTCGGTGAACACCAGGGCGGCACCGAGGCTGAGGTAATCGAGCAGTCCGGCCCGCCGCATGTTTTTCATCCTCGGTCGGGTGTGGGATCGCTCGGGTCGAGCCCCCCAGATGGCCAGTCCTGCGACCAGCGCCGCGACTGCCAGACAGCAGCGCAGTAGCAGCCCCGGCCCGCCGGACCAACCACGCAGCAGAGCGTAGGCGCCAGCGACGGCGAGGATGAGAACGATGGTGCGCATGAGGGAGAAGGGGAGAGGTCTGAGGGGATGGTCGGTTAACCAACCAGTGCGTGTAAACTCCGATTGCGGTATTTCACCTGGCGGATGTCGACGATCAGGGTGTGGGGATGTTTGGAAAGGAGGTGCTGCCACGACTCCGGTGACATGTCCGAGATGATCATCAAGGTATGCTCCGGGGAGACGGCGCGCAGGGCCTGCTCGAGATCGTGGGCCTCGGTCCCGCGGGCACGGCGGATTCTGGCGAGCCGGCAGAGGCACTCTACCAGCTGCGCCCGCGTGGTGCAGAGCGCCGGTTGCCAATCGTTAAAGTCTGCCGTCAGCATACACGGTATCCCATTTCCCTGCAACTCGGTGAGGGTGCCGGCGAGCAAGGACAAGGCACGTTCGAAGCGATCTTCCCGCAGCATTTCACCGCCGGTGGCAAAGGAATGGAAGACCACATGGCAGTGGTCGGGGTGGAAGCCGGGTGGATCATACTCGCGCACCCTCAGGCTGTGACCACGGGCCAGCGCGCGGGCCGATGCGGCCCAGTGGATGTGTCTGGCGGAGTCACCCGCCTGCCACGGACGAATCCCACGTGGCTCGCCAAAGGCATGGCCGGCCGAGCTGCCACTGCGCGGCACCGCATCGTGCATCGATCCGTCGCTATTGAGTTCCAGCGGGACGATGGGACGAGGGGTGATGGTCAGCTCGCGCCGGATTTCCATCCGCTTAGACATGCGGAACAGGCCGAGCGGGAAGCTGCAGGTGATGATCACCGGATGCAGCTCGGCAAAGCCTCTTCCGCGCAGCGTCACCTGCTGGCTGACCCTCGAGGCCGAGCCGCTGGCGGTCCACGGTGCGACCGCTTCCACTCGTGAGCCCCGGTTCTTGCCGCCACCTGATCCGGGGAGGAATAACATCAGCTCGGTCTGAAAGGCATCGAGCAGGTTGCGGTGGTTCAGCAGGGTGAGCTCCAGCTCGCAGGGGATGCCGGCGCTGACCCTCACGGGCATTTGCAGCTGCACCTCGAGCCCTCTCAGGCTGAGTTTTCCCAGCCCCCAAGCGACGATGAGAAAAACGATGCCGCAGAAGCCGAGCACCATGAGAAAGCCGTCCACCATCACCATACCGCCAGCCAGCAAGGCCACCGAGCCACCCGCAAGCGCGGCGCCACGGGTGCTGAGGGGGATGCGTTTCTTCGTCACCCCAGTATTCTGGCAGGTGCTGCCGATGAGAAAAGGATGGAATCCATGCAGCGCACCATGAACGACGGTGCAGTTGCGGAGTGGTTCATTTCAGCTTCTGCGAAACTTCCCCAGCGTTCTCGTGTTAGCATTGATTGCCAAAGAAACCCGGCCAGTGCCCATGAAGATACCCCTCAGAACCCTACTCGCCGCATCGCTTTTGACACTCGCCCTGCACGCCGAGCTTCATGCCCAGGCGGCGGTGATCGATTTACCGACCAACCAGGATGTGAACCGACAGAGAAATGTGCCGCTGACCTTTCATTTGCCGAAACAAACCAGCGCCCGTCCGCTGGTGCTGATCTCGCACGGCGGAGCGGGCAGTCGGCACGGCATGTATGCCATTGCCGCGGAGCTGGCGAAGCAGGGCTATGTCGCACTCTGCCTGGAACATGTCACCAGCAACACGGATAACATTCGCCAGCGCATGCGCAACAAGGGGCTGGGTTTCAAGGCGGCATTGTTGGATTCCGGCAAGGACATGATCCCGCGCAAAAACCGACCGCTCGACGTCAAGTTTGCCATCGATCTGGCGACGCAGCTGAACACGTCTGACCCTCGATTCAAAGGGCGCATGGATCTCACCCAGATTGCCATCATCGGGCATTCCTACGGTGCCTACACCGCCATGGTCAGCTGCGGAGTGAAGCCGGTGGGGCTCGTGGAAAATCTGGCCGAGCCGAGGATTGTGTTAGGCATTGGGCTGAGTCCGCAGAGTGCCAACGGAGAGTTTTTCAACCAGGATAGTTTTAAAAAAGTCACCCGTCCCTTTGTCGGTATCTCAGGCACGCGCGATATTGCCGGGCAGGGCCACCGCGACTTTTTCCAACTGATGCCGAAGGGGGATAAGCACCTGATCTGGTTCTATGACGCGAACCATTTCAGCTTCTCAGATCCCACCGGCGGCCCACGGCGCTTGCCTCGGGTCGATGCCGATGTCACCCGGGCACTCAAGGTGCTCCTTCCGGGTATTCTCGATCACTACCTGCTCGAGCAGTCGTCGCTGGACCAGAAAACCCGGCAGCAGTTGATCGGAAAAAGCATCGGCGGCACGGTGCGCCGGATCGATTGGCAGGCGAACTAAGCCGACCAGCTTCCACCCCCGCCCGGAGCAGGGGGCAAAAAAAAGCCGGAGCGCTTGGGCTCCGGCTGCTTGAGTTCGTTGTGGCAATGAACTTGGGGACTATCCGCCGATGTCGGTGCGACCGGATAGGACAGCGCCTTCCTCCATGCTGAGCATCTTGGTTTTGATGTCACCATCGAGCTTGGACTTGGTTTTCAGCTCGCAGCGCTCGGAAGTGATGGTGCCTTTGACCTTGCCAAAGAGCTTCACTTCACCGGCTTTGACATCACCTTGGACCATGGCATTTTCACCGATGGTGACCTTGCCTTTTTCTGAGGTGATCTCACCTTCGACATTACCGTCAATGACCATGTCATTAACAAACTTGATGGAGCCGGTAATTTCGATTCCACTCGCGAGAACGTTAGTTGGGTTCGCCATAAGAAGATACTGTGCCCGAGTGTTGCTGGATGGCAATCAAACAATTTAAAAAATTACTCAAGTTTTATTGATTGGTTGAGTGGGGGAATCTAGCGCTGACTACGTTGCTCGAGCTCTCCCATGCGGCGGAGAGCGTCTTCGATCGCGCGCAAGCTTTCTTCGGTGGAGTCGTGGTTACGCTCGATCTCGCGCAGGTGCTTGCGCACGCGGCCCATTGGATCGTCATCACTCTCCGGCAGCACCCTTCGGTTGCGTGCGTTGGGGGTGCTGCGGCGGGTGACTTGATTGTTGCCAGCGAGTTGCTGGTTCAGTTCTGTCACCATGCCGGGGCGGTAAGGCTCCGGCTTGGTGGCGAGCACATCGAGCACGGTAGTGGTCGGGATGATGAAGGTCTTGATCCGGCTGCCACGGGCGATGGAAACGCCGATGACTCTGCCCTCGAGATCGACGACCGGGCCTCCGGCATCGTTGGGCTCGATGGCCATATCCGATTGAATCACGCTGGGGAAATTCTCGCGCACTTTACTGGGGATGGCGCCCATGCGCTGCATTTTCGACATTCGTGCCTGAGGCACGCGGCGGATGGAATCGTTATCGGCACGCGAGCCAAGGTGGACCATGGCATTGTGTTCCGCGTCGCCGCGGCGGTAGCGGACTTTGATTTCAGAGCCCGGCACCAGACGCTGGAGCAGGTTGCGCATTTCCATGGCACCGTTGATTTTCCGATCGTCGATGGCCACGACAACATCACCGTCCTTCAAGCCGGCTTTGAACGCTCCGGAATCGGGCATCACGCGGGTCAGTGGGATGCCACCTTCGCCGGCTACGGTGAAGTCCATCATGACGCCAAGGTAGGCCTTGTCGCGCTCGCGCAGGCTGCGTGGTTTCACACTGACCACGCCGAGCCCCTCGGCTTCACCGGCGGGGTTTGCCAAGGCGATGAAGTCGCCGAGTTCCGGTGCCGCCTGCTTGGCCCACTGGACCGGAGTCAGTTTGGCGTCGGTTTTAATGATCGCGAGATCGTGCTCCGGATAAACACCGGTGACGATGGCGGCGTGCTGGGAGCCATCGGCGGTGATGATGACGAGGTGTTGGCTGGCAGCGGCGACCTCGCTCCACTTGCTGAGAATCTCGCCGTCTTCAGAAATGGCGGTGCCCAATGCGATGCGTTTACCGCGGAAGGTGACGTTCACGGTGCTCTGCGCGGCGGTGTTCACGGCCGGCTTGACGGCGTTGAAAAACTGGTCGGCCTGAGTGCTCAGCAACCTGCGTTCGGCGGGGTTCAGGGTGTCCAGTGGATTCGGCATGCGCAGTCCGCTCTGGGCGGAGGCATGCAGGGTGAGGGCGAGTAATCCGGTGGCAATGATGCGTGATGGATGTTTCATGAGATAGTGGGTTGAGTGAGTTGGGGAAATTCAGAGGGACTGCGTTATTCTTGGAAGTCACCGCGACGGCCGAGCTTGACCTTGCGGGTGATGTTTTGCTGACCACGAGCAAGCCGCACGAGGATGACATCGCCGGGTGCGTGGCGCACGATCTCTGCGTGGAGAGCCCGCAGGTTAGTGACGCGGCGGCCATTGATGCTGAGTAAAATATCACCCGCACGGATGCCGGCGTCAAAGGCTGGGCCACCTTCAAAGGCGGCACGGATGACGATGCCGCCCCGTTCACTGTCGCCCGTAAGGACGCCGATCACCGGGGAGTCGGGATCGTCCATGCTGCTGCCGCCGAGACGGCCCCATGTTTTTCCGGCTTCGAGTTTTTTCCAGTCTTGGAGAAAGCCATCGATGCTGGCGTGGTTGTTGGAGGACAGCGACATGCCGATGGATGAGTGGATGCCGATCACGCGGCCATCCAGATCGAACAAGGGGCCACCACTGTCGCCTCCGATCAGGGTGCAGTCGGTGGTGATGAACTGGTTGTCGCCACGGGCAATCATGCGGCCAAAGCGCACTGGTGGGGTGCGCACCGCATCGAAGCCGCCGGCGTGGCCCAGGGCCACCACCAGATCGCCAATTTCCAGTTTCTTGGCGCTGCCAATTTTCGCATACGGCCAGACTTTGTTGGTATCGGTGATTTGCACCATGGCGGCATCGCGGGTGTAGTTTGCTCCGAGCACTTTCCCTTGCGTTTGGGTGCCGTCGGGGAGGATGACGGTCATTTCCTCAGCTCCCCGGATGACGTGACCGGCGGTGAGGATAAGGCCTTCGCGGTTGACGATGACTCCACTGCCGGAGGCTCCATTTTTGGTGGAGAACAGCGAGACGGTTGCGGGCATCACCTTTTTGGCAACCCGCTGGACCTTGCTCTGCAGCTTTTTCAGGTCGGAGAGATCATCGATCGACGATTGCGCCTGCAGCCCATTGACCGCGATGAGAGAGGTCAGGCCGACGATGGCGGCTAGGTTGGGTAATTTGATTCTTGGAAACATTTTTTTATAAATTTTGGTTTCATTGTATCCAGCGTAGCCGAGTCTGAGGCTTGTTCCACAAATTTTATAGCAACACTAGCGGAATGGAGCGCTGTACGGTAGAGTCGACTGACCGGCGACGTGGTCCTGTCTGGGAAAACGTCGCCGATTTGAAACCGGCCGCAAACGCCCTCTTTCAATCCATCAGACTCCTACACAGACGATTTTATTTCAATTATTATGGCACGCCGCAAAACTAACACACGCTCAGGGAGTGGCAGACTTCGTCCACCCAAGAGTGCTCCTAAGCGTAAATCGCGTGCGTCTGGGAAAAAATCCACTCGCAAGCGGGGCGGGAAGAAAGCGGCACCGAAGCCGCGCGGCGCGCTGTTCACCTTGTTGTTCTGGCCCTTCATGCTGGTAGGAAGGATCACGCGAAACTGGCATCCGGCGGTGAAATGGCCGGCTTGCGTAGCTGGTTCGCTGGCTCTGATCGCGGCCTGTTTCCTGGCGCTGTTAGCCATCTTTTACTTCGTCCGCGCCAGCAGCTACAACCTCGATAAGGTGGCGGAAATGCCGGCCCGCACCATGGTCTACGCCCGCGAGGGCAAGGTGGAGCTTGGCCGACTGCACGGGGACAACCGTTACTTGGTCGACTTCGATCAGGTGTCGCCCTACTTCCGGGACGCCTTGATTTCCCGTGAGGACGCCCGGTTTTACGACCATGGAGCGATCGATGTGCGCAGTCTGGCGCGGGCATTCAAAGAAAACATTCGCCGCAAACGCCTGGCCCAAGGAGGCTCAACCCTGAGTATCCAGCTGGCGGAGAATACCTACTTCCCACCCGACACCGGACCGAAGCCGTCGAAGCTGAAATTGATCGACCAGAAGTTCTTGGAAATGGCGGTCGCGTTCAGAATTGAGAAGCGATACGAAAAGGACGAGATCCTTCAGCACTACATGAACCGGATTTTCTGGGGTCACTCGATCCGCGGCATCGAAGCGGCTTCGCGCACGTATTTCGAGAAATCGGCCAACCAGCTGACGCTCTCGGAGGCGGCGATGCTGGCGGGGATCATCCGCGGGCCGAATGCTTTTTCTCCATTCAAGAATATCGACAAAGCCACCCATGAGCGCGATGTCACCCTGGGGCGGATGGTGCTCTACGAACACATCACCCAGGAGCAGGCAGACGCTGCGAAGAAGGAAAAACTGCGTATCCGACCCAAAAACCGGCGCGTCATCCAGGACACCTACGTCATGGACTGCGTCCGGCGTGAGCTCGATCGCATCCTCGAGGAGCACAACATCGAGGAGGGTGGGCTGACGGTGATCACCACCATCGATCACACCATCCAGCGCGCCGCCGAGCTATCCATGGAACGCAACCTCGCCAAGGTGGAAAAAACCTCCGGCTACCGACACCAAACACGCAAGCAATGGCAGAGCAAACCGCAGGGGCGACGCGGCGAGCCGGCGTATCTGCAGGGCGCAGCCGTGGTCATCGAGAACCGTAGCGGCGCGGTCTTGTCCGTGGTGGGAGGACGCGATGCCGATGAATCCAAATACAACCGCGCGATCCAGGCCAAGCGCCAGATCGGCTCCGTGTTCAAACCCTTCGTTTATCTCACTGCCTTCAATCACGGCATGCTGCCACAAACATGGGTGCGCGACAGCCGGATCCAGCCGGGAGAAATCGATGGTATGTCCGGCACCTGGAATTTGCATAACTCGGATGGAAAATTCGGCACCTACATCACCGCGGAAGACGCTCTGGTGCGCTCGAGAAATACCTCATCGGCTCGGGTCGGAAACTTTGCCGGACTGAAAAACGTCAACCAAACAGCCATCGACGTTGGGTTTATCGACGGCATCCCGATGACCCCATCCTCCTTCTTAGGCTCTTGGGAAGCCACCCCTTGGCAGGTGGCGAGTGCCTACACGGTGTTCCCTAACAATGGCGACTGGTATCGGCCCTACATCATTCAGGAAATTCGCAACGCCGAGGGCGAGCGCCTCTACCCGGGCAAGGGAGATTCCGGCAAGCTGGTGGTCAGCGCGGCCGAGCCTGGAGCGACCTGGAGCGTCTCTAACATCCTTCAACAAGTGGTCGATCGAGGCACCGGCCGCAAGGTCCGCGCCCTGGGCTACAAAGCACCCTGCGGAGGCAAAACCGGCACCACCGACGATTACAAAGACGCCTGGTTTGCCGGCTACACCGGGAATCTAACATGCGCTGTCTGGGTGGGCATGGATAAACCCCAAAAGATCATCAACCGCGGCTACGGCTCAACCCTGGCGGCACCGATCTGGACCGATGTGATGAAGGTGGCGGGTCGACTGGGTTACGCCACGCCGAAGTTCAAACCGCTACGCTTACAAACTGCTCGGCTTTGTCGCTGGTCGGCCAAACACGCCACCAGTGGCTGCGAGGCTCACAACTCGGCCTACAATGCCAAAGTCCCTGCCGATATCATGCCGGAGCCTCGCGACTACTGCACCATTCACCCGCTGCGCGCCGTGGCTCCCCGCAGAACTAACCGCACTCCGCCAAGGGCGATTCCTGTGGAGCCGGACCGTCCGCCGAGAGCGATCCCCGTTGAGTAGACGAGCCAAATTTTCTAAGCCCGGGACGAGCTGTGACTCGTCGGGCCTGTGAGCACTTTATCTTGATCTCTGAATAAATACCATGACTTGGAAACCTGCCAACCAAGCCTCGCGTCTGCCGTCATGGATTCCCGAGCGCTTGCACCGCCCACTGCGCTGGACAGTGAAGTGGGGACTGGTGGTCGGTGCTCTGTTGACGGCACTGGCCTTGTATTATTTCTACCTCGCGCTGCAGTTCAATCTGGCGGACGTGGGGAAGATGCCGGAGCGGTCTGAAATCCTCGACCGCAATGGCGAAGCCATCGGTGCCATGCATGGAGAGCGGCGGCGTTTGATCACCAGGGAGGAGATCCCCGAGATGATGGTGAAGGCGCTCGAGGCGCGTGAGGATGCGCGCTTTTTCGACCACAGTGGAGTCGATGTCAAAGGTCTCATCCGCGCCACCCTGCGCAACATCAAGGACCGATCATTCACCCAGGGAGCTTCCACGCTGACCATGCAGCTGGCGCGCAACAGCTACAACATGCGGGCGAAGTCGCTGCACCGGAAGTTCCTGGAAATCGCGCTGACCCTGAGGATTGAGGGGCAGTATGAGAAGGATGAGATTCTGACACACTACCTCAACCGCATTTATTTTGGCTCCGGATGCCACGGTGTGGAGGAGGCGGCGCAGACATATTTTGACAGGGCCGCCGCCGATCTTAACACCGGTGAGTGCGCGTTGTTAGTTGGGATCATCCGTGGACCGCATATCTTTTCCCCATTCAGAAATTTGGAAGGGGCAAAAGCGCAGCGCGATGAGGTGTTGGCACGGATGGTGGTGTGTGGGTTTTTGACCGAAGAAGAGAAACTTGCGGCGCTGGACGACCCGATCCGACTGGTGGCGGCAGCCGATCGGAATCGTAACAGCTCCTACGCCCGTGAAAGCATTCGAATCCGCCTCCAGAAGATTTTGGACCAGCACGATATCCGCAGCGGCGGGTTGAAGATCTTCACCACACTCGATTCGAAGCTGCAAGAGCAGGCGACCAGAGCGATGCAGGCACCATTCACTGGCATCGAGAATGCGGAGCAGCTGCAAGGCGCCGTGGTGGTGCTCGATCCCAGCAGCGGTGGCATTCTTGCGCTTTGTGGCGGTCGCGATTACGGCGAGTCGCCCTTCAACCGCGCGTGGCTCAGCAAGCGCGACCTCGGACCGGCATTTTACCCCTTCCTCACCGCCATGGCGCTGGAGCGTAGCAAGGTGGTGATCCCGACCTCGATGGTGCAAACCGGACGCCAGCTTGGAGTGAAGGAGACACTGCGACTGAGTAAGCGCTTTGGCTTCGAAGGTCCGTATCAAGAGACCGAAGACCTCTACCGCGGAGCCATCGCCGCCACTCCCATGGAGCTGGCCACCGCCGCCTCTGCGATCGTGCATCAGGGCGAGCGACCCGAGCCGCACATGATCATGGCCATCACCGACATGGAGGGGAATGTGCTCTATGAAAATACCATCGCAACCACGTCCGCCATCTCCAAGGTGGTGGCCGAGCAGGCGAGTGCGGGGCTAAAATCTTCCGGTAGCCAGCTCGTGACCTCCACCGCCTCCCGCCGAGACGGCTGGGCTATTTCGTTCCAGCCGGATCTTGTGAGCGTCGTCTGGTTAGGCTTCGACGATCCGAAAACGATCGCCGATAGAGCGACCTTGAAAAAGACACTCAGCAGCCTGCTTGAAAAGATTCGTTAGGTTTAAAGACCGTCCGTAGAAATCTCCACGCGGAAGGCACCTCGGAGGTCTCCTTTTTTAAAACCGATTGCCTCGTCCTTGGGGTAGAGACGGTTCAAGTTTGAGCGAAGCTCGGCGGAGAAGCTATTAGAATCACCATGACATTTGAGGCAGATTTCTTGGGTCATGATCGGTTTGTAGAAAACCAGCTGGTCGCCAGATTCGATGATTTCATGTTCTGGAAGATCCTCTCCGCCCGACATGAGACGCTGCCACTTTTCCATGATTTCTCGGCTGGTGACATCGGGAGCATTCAGCGGATTGCGCACTTTCAAGGCAGTTCGTGTCACTTTGAAATTCACATCGTCCCGACTGACTTCAGCCGTAAGAGGCTGGGCGATTTGCTGACAGACATGCAGCGCATTCTCTGGCCCTCCCTGTTGCAGGGCAGATTTGAGCTGGGTGCCAAGGGTTTTCATGAGCTTGGCGGAAGCTTGTTCACCAATCTCTGCTGCCGCGGCGTGATCGGTCGTGTTTACTGTCGTGTCTGCCGTTGAGGGGCGATCGCAGGAGGAATACATCAATAGCATCAAGGGAGCGGCGAGGAGGAGATAGTGATTCATCGGTCTAGGTGGGTTGATATGAAGAGTGGGATTGGCGGGCGGAAATCATTTTTCCGTGGCTGTATCTATCTTCGTGGGTTGATAATATGGCGAAGATAGAATAAAATAGGGCGTGCCAAAGAAGAAAAAGCAACAAGGTAAACTGGGTGAGGAAGCGCTGGAGGCGATGGCGGCCACATTTCGCGTGCTCTCTGAACCGGGTCGATTGGCTCTGATTCAGGAGGTGAAGGAAGGCGAACGCACGGTCGGTGATCTGGTTGATGAGACCGGTCTGGCTCAGGCAAGTGTGTCCAAACATCTCAAGATCTTGTTTGATGCCGGACTGCTTAACAGGCGCAAGGAAGGGGTGAAGGTGTATTACTCCGTGAAGGGAGATTTCGTCTATTCACTGTGCCGAATGGTCTGTCAGAAACTGGACGAAGAACAGAGAGGGCGCGGGGAAATCGACTTCGTGATCTAGCTCCGGCCGAGTTTCGACTCGGCAGACTCACGGATTTGCCTATTTTCAAGACCCGCTACTCTCTCTGAAAACGTTTAGGCTTTCTTCGACATTTTTTCGATCAAGGTGAAGGCCGTGGCTGCGATAGCGACCAAGATCACCCACCATCCGGCGGTAGGTATGGCCGTGACATCAGGGAGTCGCACTTTGCCCTGACTCCAGACATTGAGGATGTGTTCCTTCACCCAGCTGAAACTGAGTGCGTAAGCGATCCCTCCCACCAGCATACCGAACAGGCCCATCAGGGCATGCAAGCGACCGGTGGCGATCGCGGCGACCGCAGTTCCAGGACAGTATCCATAAAGAGCCATGCCAACACCGAAAATGCCACTGCCGATGATTACACCGAGCAGGTTGGCCGGTTTGACTTGATAGCCTTCGATGAGGCCTCCGTTGATCATCAGCGCTACGCCAATGCCGCCCACCACGATGGCAGTGAGCATGATTTTCATCACGGTGAAATCTTTCAGTCGGAATAGATTTACGATGACGTTGTAGTCGGTGACTCGGCCCTTGTTGAGCAGGACGCCAAAGATGAGGCCGAAAGTAGCAGCGAGCACGAGGCCCTCGATACTGTCTTTTGCAATAGGTATATTCATGGGTCAGTTGGGTTATATGATTAAGAAATTGAATTGGTTTTGCGGAATAACAGGCGTGCAGTGATGTAGCCGGTGACGAACATGACGGGGAAAAACACCCAGCTGGACAACGCGAGCTGCATCGTTCCGCTGATGCCGTGGCCGCTGGTGCAGCCACCTGCCATACGTGCTCCGTAGAGTAGGATGGCACCGCCGAAAAATGCGGCGATCATCCGCTTTGCCACACCTCCGCCCTGATGCTGAGCCCAGACGTCTGGCACTTTCTCAAAGGAAATATCCTTACCAAAGTGAGCACTGATCCAGGCTCCGAGGCCTGTGAAAATGAGGAACAGGGTGCTGTAACCAAAGGCCGGTGTCTTGCTCGCCCAATAGGCGTTCTCGCTGACGGCCTCCCAGCCCACGAAGATGCTGGCCACCCAGCCTGAGAACTTGGAAATCTCAGTGGACATGCCAATGGGTTTGTTGACGAGCAGGAAGGCCAGCCAGCTCAGAACTCCAATGCCGGTGCCAACCAGGTAGGGGTTCCATTTTTTACGGTGTAAACTGAGGGGACTCAGTTCCACGGTTGGGTTTGATTCTGTATTTTTCATCTTTGAATGATTGTTTCCCGATGACTTCTTATCGGTTTATTCCTATATAAGAATATTATAGGGTTTTGTCAACTTGGATCGAAGGCGGTGAAGGTGAATCATGAGGATTGTGGACATCGTCATCAGCGAAAACCTCGGTGGATAGGGCGATGCAGGGCGGAAGTGGAACTTTAAGAAAAATGTCTGAATTCTTGGCAGTATGTGGCTGGTAGTATAAGGCCAAGATCAACATGAACTCTCTATTCAAACAAATCACACCCGTGGCTCTCACCGTGGCAGCGCTAGTCGTTCCCTGGAGCATTGCAGACGCCGCAGACAAACCGAATATCATCGTCATCCTCGCCGATGATATGGGCGTGGGCGACGTCGCGCACAACGGCGGCAAGGCAGCCACTCCTCACATCGACCGCCTCGCCAAGGAGGGCATGCGTTTCACCGATGCCCACACGTCTTCCTCCGTCTGCACACCCACGCGCTACGCTCTACTAACAGGTCGTTACAACTGGCGATCACCACTCAAGCGAAGCGTGCTCGGAGGCACCTCGAAACCTTTGATTCGCAATGGGGAGACGATTTTGGCGAAGTTTCTCGGTCGTCACGACTACCACTCGTCGGTCATTGGCAAGTGGCACCTGGGGCTCGGCTGGCAGAAGTTAGCGAAGAAACGTGAAGCCGAAGAAGGCCCGACCAAGGGGCTCGGCTGGGACATTGATTACACGAAAAAGGCGGTCAACGGCCCAGTGGATCTTGGATTCAGCGAAGACTTTCTCTATCCAGCCAGCCTCGATATGGCGCCCTATGTTTATTTGCGGAATGACAAAGCCACGGCGATCCCCACTGTCTCGCGCACCTTCTGGAGAGAGCGCTGGGGAGCGGCCGTGAAGGAAATGACCTCCGATCAGGTGCTGCCTGATTTTGCCCGTGAAGCCCGTGCCTTCATCAAGCGTCAGGCCAAGACCGAGGCTCCGTTTTTCCTCTACCTGCCACTGACCAGTCCCCACACCCCCATCACGCCCTCAAAGCGCTGGCTGGGCAAATCCGGACTTGGAACCTATGGCGACTTCTTGATGGAGACCGACTGGGTGGTGGGCGAAGTGCTCGCCGAGCTGGATGCGCAAAACATCGCCGATGAGACCTTGGTGATTTTCACTACTGATAACGGCTGCTCACCTGAAGCTGACCTCCCTGATCTGGCGAAAAAAGGACACTTCCCTAACGGCCCGTTGCGCGGACATAAGGCGGACATCTACGAAGGTGGTCACCGCGTGCCCTTCGTGGTGCGCTGGCCTGGGAAAGTGGCTGCAGGAAGCGAAAGCGATCGCACCCTCTGCCAGACCGATATCTTTGCTACCTGTGCTGAAGTGATTGGCCAGTCCGATGACCTGAAAGCCAGCGAAGCTCCGGATTCCTTTTCCTTCCTCCCGACACTTCAAGGAGCAGAGCAGGTCGCACGTCCGCAGATCGTGCACCACTCGATTACTGGCAGCTTCGCCATCCGCAAGGGCGACTGGAAACTGTGCCTCTGCCCGGGCTCCGGTGGCTGGTCCGGCCCAACGCCTGCCCGTGCGTGGAAAAACAAAAAGCTTCCGCGCGTTCAGCTGTTCAACCTTAAGTCTGACCCGACCGAAAAAACCAACGTTCAGGATCAGCATCCTGAATTGGTGAAGGAGCTGGTTAGCGAGCTGGCCACGGTGCTAAAGTCGGGTCGTTCCACAGCCGGAGCCCCCCAACAGAACAATGGCCCCATCCCCTTTAACGAGGAAATCATTGCGCTCTACTCAGAGTTGAAAAACTAAGCTGTTCCAATCGCCGTCATCAGACGGCTCACAGCACCTCTTTTCACCCGTCATGACCTGGTAAGATATCAGGAAATGACGGGTGTTTTGTTTTTTGTAAACGAGCTAGTAGCGGAGGTCTGTAGAGGCTCACTGCCATACCGAATGACACTGGATATCAACATCGCTTAAGCAGGAGAATGCAAAAAGTGGCGCTTTAATAAACGATGTGAATAGCTGTGGATCAATCGAAAAGAATAAGTATCACAGAGATTACAGCCTGAGCCGTTCACCGCTCTAAACAATCACCGGATCATAAGCATGCCTAATCCTATTGAGCGGCTCCCACGGTCATCTTATTCTTGTATCTCATTAAATTCTAACACTTTAGACCAATGAAATACATACCCTTCCAACTTCCCACTCTGATAAGCCGCCCTTTGAAAGATTTGGCACTGTTATCGCTTGGCTCACTGGCGATGGCGGCCTCCGCTGCTGCCGATAGCTACGCCACACTGGCTAGTGCTGGTGATACCATTACGCTTGAAAAAGGAGAGACAGCCTTGGTCTACTCAGCATCAGGTGTCATTGCCTACAGCAAAGCTGGAAGCCAATGCGCTTTCCTCCGCTTTTCTGTGCGGCGCGATCGCACCAGCACGCTGGATGAAACCTCCAAGTATCCTCTGCCACTTGTCGGCCCGGCCAAGATCACCGTGCGCAGCACCGATGGCTACGTTGGTATGCGCATCGTTGATACCGGAGTGCGTGTAGCCAAAAAGACTCAAGAGAAGTTAGTCTATGCCGCCCGCCCCTGAGACACCGATTTTTTGAGGTGATTTACAACGCCCGTGGATAGTTGCTCCCTTACTTGGGGACAATGCCCACGGGTTTTTTGTGTGTTGTCGGGAGTGGTCGACAGCATAAGCCAGTTGCTGTCTTGATCAGGAGGCAACCAGCTATCGGTCGAATGACCTATAGATCATGGCATAGGTGAGATGCATGATGTTAACGCATGAGTTCTTAGAGGTTCTCATCACTCGTCCATTATGAAATTCACATCGCTATTACTCGCCGCCATTGTCACGGGACTTTTTTCACATGCCGCAATCGCCGTTGAAGAATCGGCCTTTGTGCAATCATTGGTTCCTGGACCTTATATTTTACCCTCCGACGAAGGTTCCTGGACATGGGGGATGGCTCCGATTTATGACGAGAAAGGGAAGGTGCATGTGTTCAACTCGGTGATACCCAATCGTGACCAGGGTGGAGACTGGAAAAAGAACAGCAAGATTGTGCACTGGGTGGCGGATCGGCCCGAAGGACCTTACACCTTGTTAGGCGATGTCTTTGTCAGCGATCAAGCCAGCTATCACAACCCCCAGATCAGCAAAGTGGGTGACACCTACGTGCTGGTGTTCTTGCTGAACCGTCACCAGGATGAAAATGGCTCCAAGCAAGAGGTCGGCATCGCCACCGCGAAATCGCTGCAGGGGCCGTGGATGGAAAGTCCGTATAACCCAATTCTCAGAGCTACCCAAGAGAATGGGCAGCACGCCTCGAACCCTAGCTTTGTGGTCACTCCCGATGGCAAATTCCGGATCTATCATAAGACGATGACAACTGTCGACGGCGAGATTTTCAGAGAAATATCACTCGCCACTAGTGATCACATCGAAGGCCCCTACACGATGACCAAAGAAAACCCGGTGCTCTCCTACGCGAAACAGAAGCTCGATATCGAGGATCCCTATGCTTTTTACTACAAAGGGAGCTACTACATGATCGTGGAAGACCGACAAAATGTGAAGGGCATGCTGGAAGGTAAACCGCAAGGGAAGGCTCGCCTTGGAGGGTTTCGTCCGGGGCTGATCTATCAATCGAAGGACGGCATCCACTGGGGACTGCCAAAGGTGGGATATCAAACAAACCACCTTTACTACGGCCACGAGCTAGCGCGCAGTGAGCGGCCCAGTATTTTATGGAAAAATGGCGAGCCTGAGTATCTCTATCTCGCATGCCACGACGACCAACCAAGCGCTGGTTATATCTTGAAAATCGACGGCTGGAAGGGTGAGGTCAGCAAGTGAGGAAACTGTGAGAGGCGTAGATCATTCATATCTAAGAATCATTGTATATCATATCTAACATGAAAATAGACTTTCAAGCTAAACTCAAGCTCACTCTGGCCTGTGTAACGATCGTTTGCGGAACAAATAGCTCGGCACAAGAACGCGACCACTATCCGAAATTCAGCTGGGACAAGGTGCCGGTAGCTTTTCATTTTGGGGAATCGGGAGCTCTGCTGACCGCCGAGGAGGCCAAATTTGTCGCCACACGCTCGAATTTTGTCTGCTTGGAAAAAGGCCACGGCAGCAAGCAGTTTAAACACACTGAAGATGCCATTGAACAGGAAGCAAGGCAGTTGAAAAAGCTGAACCCTGAGATGAAGGTGATCTTCTACTGGAACACCTTTCTCGATTACCCGATGTTCCGTGCCCATGACGACTATCAAAAGCACCCGGAGTGGTGGCTGAAGAAGACGGATGGTGAGCTCGATCTGAAACAGGGTCGATTCAAACGTTACGACCTATCCAACAAGCAAGTCCGGAAATGGTGGGTGGACGTCGCCCACAAGGCCGTTGTGCAGGGCAGCTGCGATGGTGTTTTCATGGATGCCTTTCCCCAAGTGGTTGCCTCCGCGAACAAAAGGTTATGGGGGAGTGACAAGTATCAGGCGATCCAGCAAGGACTCGTGGACATCGTCGAAGAAACCCGCGAGAAGTTAGGCGATGACCAACTGATCGTTTACAATGGAGTCCGCAGCACGCCGCCACGCAAAATTGGCAATGATTTCATGAAGCAAACTGACGCCGTGATGATCGAGCATTTCGGTCACTTCCGCAGCGATAGCAAGGAGTGCATCTTGGCGGACATGGAGGCGATCATTAAGGCAGGGAAGGCCGGGAAGATCGTGGTCGTCAAAGCCTGGCCTGGGTTCTCTTGGCTCGATAAGGACGCGATGAAAAAGCCGCTCGAGGAGAAGAGAAAACTCGCGGCAAAGAATATCACATTTCCCTTGGCGGCCTTCCTGGTGGCTGCGCAGGAACACGCTTATTTCATCTACAGCTGGGGCTATGTGATGGATATGGGCTGTCTCGAGTGGTATCCTGAATTTGATCAAAAATTGGGCCCACCACTGGCTGATGCCGTCAAGTCCGGCTGGGAGTTCAAGCGCGAGTTCAAGCATGCCTCGGTTTGGGTCGATCTCGAAAAGAAACAGGCTCGGATTGATTGGAAATAACCAACGCACAGAATGTGTGATACACTCAATATCTTATGAAGAAATCCATCGTAATGTTAGCCAGCGTCTCGCTGCCATGGCTGGGCAGTCTCCATGCTGAGGAGAAGCGCCCTGAGAAACCGAATATTTTACTGCTGCTCACCGATGACCTCGGGTGGCAGGACGTGAAATGCTATGACATCGACGATCCCTCACCGTATGAAACTCCCAACATCGATGCACTTGCCAAGAAAGGCGTGATGTTCTGGCAGGGGTATTCGCCCACGCCGGTCTGCGCCTCGTCCCGCTGTGCCATCATGAGTGGCAACCACGCAGCCAGGGCACAGAAGACCAGTGTGGTCGGTGGTGCCCCGCCCGCACCACGGACTCCGAATTCACGTATGATGGATCCATGGTACAGTGGCCGGATGCCAGCCGATGAACTGACCCTGGCCAAGATCCTCGGTCAGAACGGTTATACCACGGGGCACTCAGGAAAGTGGCACATCGCCATCAGTCACAACGCCTTTCCGCAGCCAAAAGATGTGGGGTTTGATTACAGCCGCTCCGACCGTGGCTCGCGCAGTCGGATGGAGGATCGACTCTCAGGTTTCGCGACCGAGGCCGCTGACGACCCATATCGACTCGATCAAAATGGTTACCCCTTTCACCAAACGAATGAGGACGCACTGGCCTTTTTGAAGGAGAATAAAGACAAACCATTTTTCCTCTACTACGCCACCTGGTTAGTGCACTCGCCAATCCATACCCGCTCCGAGGCCCACCTGAAAAAATACGCCGAACGCATGGGCGTGGACCCGAAGGATGTCTATACCAGGGAGGATTCCGGGCAAAAGAACCCGTTCTACGGCGCCATGGTGCAGGAGCTTGATTACTATGTCGGTCAGGTCTTTGATTACCTGGAGAAAACCGACGACCCCCGCTGGCCGGGTCACAAGCTGAGTGAGAATACTTATATCATCTTCACCTCGGATAATGGGGGCATGGAAGGCAATCCCAAGGAGCGCTACACCGATAACAATCCACTGGATCGTGGTAAGATTTCCGCCAAAGAAGGAGGCACCCGCGTGCCCCTGATCATCACCGGACCGGGAATTGCCTCCGGCGTGCAGACTCAGGTCATGGCGAATGGGCTGGATTTCTACCCGACGATTTTGTCGCTTACCGGAACCAAGAAGCCGGCGGATAAAAACCTCGATGGCTGTGATCTCTCCACGCTTTTGCATAAGGACCCGACCGATGCCAGCTTGGTCAAAGATGCCGAGGGTAAGGTGCGTGATACCATGGTGTGGCACTTCCCCCACGGTGCCGCCATGGAGAGCAGCATCCGGATGGGCGACTACAAACTGATCCGCAAATACGATCATGTGAAAAATGCCGCCACCACACCGCTGCAGCTCTATCATCTGTATCGAAGCGAAAATGGCAAGGCGGTGCGCGTGGATATCGAGGAGGCCAAGGATTTATCCGCAACAATGCCAGAGAAGGCCAAGGCGATGAATCAACGGCTCACGGAGATTCTCACCGAGATGGACGCGAGTTATCCTTACTACAACCCGAAGACCAAGATCCCTCTGCCGAACAAAGACAAGGTCCCGGAAGTGCTATCACAAAAACGCAGCGAAGATACCGTCGAGTTCACTTATCAGGAAAACGGAGCCAAGGTCAAACGCGCCGACCTGATCTATACCATGAACCCCGGCGAGCGATACGAAGAGTGGTTCCGTGCTCCGGCTACCGTCGTTTCCGACAGTAAAGTCAGCGCGAAAATCCCGGCGGGAGCGAAGAAGTTTTTGATCAACTTGATCGATGAAAATCAATTCCTGGTGAGTTATCCGGAATGGAAGAAAAAGACGGGGAAAAAGAGTCATTAATCATAGATCGGGGCTCTCAAAGTAGATGTTTAGGTATATTAGAAGATGTTCATGAGAACATAGGCAAGACGACGGGTAGCCATTTTTAGCCGAGTGGGTAGCTTCACATAGGAGAAACGACTAATCGAACTAAGTCGCTAAGAAACAACCCGTCGAATTAGAATAACCAACATGAATACTCGAACAATCCCCCCTCGTAACAAACAGAAACCTCTGCGTGTAATTGGAGCTTCCTGTCTTGCTCTGAGCCCTCTGGCAGCCCCAGCAGCTACTTTGATTTCTGATAGCTTCGATGCAGGGACGATCAAAACAAATTCACGCATTCGGACGTCTCAGGTCGATGACGGTTGGTATACAAGTAACAAGGAAAATCCATTGTGGAGTATCTCTGGAGGCACGCTTTCCAATGCAGGCACGAGTGCAACATCACTGGATAACGAGGCTCCGATGTCGACCGTTATAGCCACCGACGGTTTGGCCGCTAATTTGAGCCAACTCACCTTGTCATTCGACTACACAGTGGGCAGCACCGCTACCCTGAAGTTTGCCCTCTACGGATACACGGTGAATACACAAGACGGTGGTGGGACTAGCGACATTCTGATGAACAATGGCACGTCGAACGGTTCCTTGCAGAACAATACCCAGGCAGAACTCAGGCATGGTGACATCAACCTGCTGACTGGCGCGGACGCACCGCAAAGCATGAACAATGACCTGACCTTTGCGGCTGGCACAACAGGCTCATTTAGCACGACGGTTGATCTGGCGAGTTACGCCTGGCATGCCGACGAAGCGGCCGATGCAACTCCTAACAACACACCGGGGTTGAGTGGTAACATCACAGGGGTTTCTGATTTTGATTACGTGGCATTGGTCTTTTACACCGATGTCTCGGATCCCTTGACGGCTACGACAACGAGCTTGGATAATATCAGCTTAATCGCAACCGTGCCTGAACCCAGCTCGGCCGCGTTATTGAGCTTGGGGGGGCTCGCTCTCCTGTTCCGCCGTCGTGCGTAAGCAGACTCCCAAAACATAGGATCTCTCTTACTCCCCAGTGGCCATTGTGGTCGTTGGGGATTTTTTTGATCACTTGGTCAGCTGTTATTCATCGGTTGGAAAAATGCCGAGCTGATGGGCTTTGTTCACTGCTGACGGAGCATTCTTAACGTTGAGTTTTACATAGATGTTTTCCACGTGAGCCGCCACGGTGCGCGGGCTGATATCGAGCCGGTCACCCACTTCCTTTTTCTGCAAACCTTCACCGATGAGTTGTAGCACCTCCATCTCCCGTTGACTGAGTGGTGTTTCTTCGGAGCTCGCCGGGGGCTGTTTTTTTATCTGACCAATGAGGAATTTCGCCACGGTCGGATCAAGCGATGCACCACCATTCATGACGTTGTGGATGCCGTCAGTGAGTTGATCGAGCGTATTGCTCTTGAGCATGTAACCCGATGCTCCCTGCGAGATAGCCGTTACGATATCGGCCTCTTGATTCGATTGAGTGAGAATGATGACTTTGGTATCCGGGGAATACTCATGAATCCACGGCAGCGCTTCAAGCCCGCTCATCCCCGGTAAATTGAGATCCAGTAGGACGAGGTCAGGAGCAGCGTGGGCGGAGGCACTTTCCAAACTACGTAGGGCGATTTCTGCCGTGCCAAACTGACTGGAGAGGCTGATATCGGTCTCGCTCGCCAGCGTCCGCGTGATCACCTTGCGGTAGGCTGGGCTGTCTTCGATCAGCATGATATTGATGGGAGATTTCATAATTGTTAGGCGCGGGGTTGAGTTGATGTGCGATTGAAGAGACTACGTCTGCGAGGGCGAAGTTGTAGGGTGATCTGTGAACCTCCTGTGGCTAAGTTTTCAGCGAGCACGCTGCCCCCCAGCATTTTGGCACGGCGCCGTAGTGATTCGGGTGCCTGTGCCTCTGATACGCCCACGCCATTGTCGCGGACAGTTAGCCTGATGAGGTTTTCGTTGGCAGTGAGTTCAGCTGTGACTCGGGTGGCACCGGAATGCCGGATGATGTTAGTCAGACATTCTTTGTAAAATAGGTAGAGGTCGATGCGCCGACGAGGCTTCAGCTGGTGCAGGATGTTTTGTTCTGGAAACGAGGTTTCATAATCGAGGTCAGCGAGTAACCGGGTGGTCGCTTGCTGCATTTCTCCGACCAGATTAGCGTGGATTTCCTTGGTCTCTAACATGTTGGTGCAGTAGCGCGCTGTTTCTCCTGTTTCTTCTGTCAGTGAGCGCACTTCATCGATCACCTCATTTAGCTCAGCCCACTCGTCGGTAGCATTTTTTCGAGCTACGATTCTTTTTGCAAAGTCACCGAGTAATCCGATCGCGTGCAGGTTGGCGCCAAGCTCATCGTGGAGGTTCGCTGCGATACGCTCACGGGTTCTGGCGATGGCACGCTGGCGCGAGATGTGACTGAACCAGATGACACTCAGCGTGCCCACCAGTAGGATGGCCGCGAACCAGCTGATCCATCTGAGGTTGGTCTTTTGGCTTGCGTAGCGGCGCGTGAGTTCTTCGGCGATAGAGAGCCGTTCGGTGTCGAGTCTTTGTCGGCGTGTCAGCTGATGCATCCAGTCTTTGATCGGGAGGATGGCTCCATAGAGGTTTCGACCGTCTGTCAATGCTTCCAGCGATCGGTGCACGGTGGCTTCTCCGGTGGTGCTTACTTTTTTTCCCAAGGCAACGTTGTGGTTGTTAGAAAACAATTGAATTTCAGCAAAACCAATGCGGAATGTATTCGCCGGACGGTTGTCTATGATGCGGACATATCGACAGCGGGTGGCAGGGATATTCCACATCATAATAGGCCCTGTTTCGTAGGAGCTTTGCATTTCCTGTTCGAGCAGGCTGATGGAGTCTGAAAAGTCAGAGCGAGACGCCCCCTCGATCCGTAAATAGTGAGGGATCCCCAGATCTCCTGCATGCGCCTGGGGCACGGTGTCGCTTTGTTCAAGGGCGTGTAGCTGGATGCGGTCGATTACACTTTCCGATTCCAAATCAATGGTTAGCACGGAGGATTGGTTCGGCTTACTGATATAAGCCACACTTTGTAATCCCTGGGCAGCGTTCATCAGGTAGGGGGTAAATCCGTCGACCAGAAAGCGCGAATTCCATGGGCTGGTCGATATTTCATGATGCTGGGATGAGGTTTGGACTGGCCGGTGCAGGGCGACATTTTTTCCATTACTATAGACGAAGACCTCCGCGAGCTGGAAAAGATAGTGAGCATTGGTGTATTTATCGAAAGCTCGTAACGAGAGCTCGGTCGCTTCGATCCTGACCCATGAGGCTTTCACTCCATAGGCTGGCAGGATGCGAGGAGCAATGCCCATTGGCTCGCTGGTGGCCGAGCTATACTCTCCAAGGAGTGTTCCCGGGTCATCGGGGGATGTGCCCGTGATGATGCGGAATTCGGTAGGAAAACCATCGGCCTGGAAGCCTTCTTCAGAGTCGCGATAAATGTTGGGAACGAGGATGATTTCATCGAGAGCGCAGACTTCGCCGAGATTGATCTGCACCCACTCGGTGTGCTCGTTGGTTTCATGGCGAGCTGATCGGTAGCCGATGGAGCCAACCCCCGTGCGCAGACTGGGATGCGCCAGCTGGCTGAGTTCGGCATCGATTTCTTGAAGCCGTTGTTCCAGTTGCGAGAGTTTGAGCTCACTGAGAGGCGTAGCTGCCGCCAACAAGGGAAGAACTCCGTAGAGGAGCGCTAAGAGGGCAAGGAGTGGCAGGGTTCGCATAGCTTGTAACTGTATCAGAACGTTTCGTTCACTCCAACATTCTAGGCTGACTGTGTCATCAAGCAATATCGGCTAAACGACCTATGGACGGATGAGCTCCATCGCGGTAGGGTAGTAGTTGCTAAGTGGTGCATAGATCCACTGGTAACAACGAACCTATAATACTTTGATGAATTTGATACCGTCGATTACTTTCACCCTCGCTCCGCGTATACGTCGTCGTTTTGCGCGTAGCCTGGCAGTTGGAACTCTCGCCTCGCTGCTGGTCGGACAAGCCGCCATGGCCGATAACCCACCACCTAACATCATCATTTTCTACGTCGATGACCTCGGCTGGCAGGATGTGCAGATCAATGATGTCGATAAACCATGTCCCTTCGAGACTCCAAATATCACGAAATTTGCTAAAGCTGGCATGAATTTCACCCAAGGCTACTCGCCAGCGCCTACCTGTTCACCATCGCGCGCAGGCATCATCACCGGCCAGCACCCGGCGAAAATTGGCATGACCCATGTCACCCTTGGGAGAATCGAGGAGGGAGGAAAGAGCGAGCGATTGGTGGATCCGTATCTCCAGGATCCGCTGGACCTGACGCTGCTCACCTTGGCCGATGCGATGAAGGCGAATGGTTACCGCACCGGGCATTCGGGCAAGTGGCACGTCGGCCTGGATGCTTCCAGCTATGGCTTCGAAGTGGTGAACCAGGAGCGTGGCCCGCACCGCAGCATGCCCGATCGCACCAAAGGCTTTGCTACGGCAGACGATAAGAAATATCCTCTCAGTAAGGAAAAATACGCACCGTTCAGTGACAAGAAGCCGCAGGGAATTTCCTACCCCTATGACGAGGTGACTGAATCGGCATTGAAGTTCATCGGTGAGAGCGGAGACAAGCCGTTTTTCCTCAACCTGTGTCACTGGATGGTTCACTGGCCGGCGCTGACTCGTAATGGCGAGTTATTAGAATATTATTGCGACAAGATGGGCCAACCCTTCCCTCCGAAGCCTGGCGACATGACGCTTCCTGGCCAACAGAACCCCTACTTTGCGTCGATGGTGACCACCGTCGATTGGAGCCTCGGCCGACTTGTGGATTACCTCAAAAAAACCGACGATCCGAGACAGCCTGGGAAAAAGCTGATCGAAACCACTTACATCTTCTTCACATCCGACAATGGGGGGGCGGAAAAACGTGGCAAAGAAATCCTCTCAGACAACGCCCCATTGAAATACGGCAAGGCCCACGCGGAAGAGGGCGGCATACGGGTGCCCATGGTGATCTCAGGACCAGGAATCGAAGCCGGCAGCCAGTTCGATGGATTGGTCAATCAGCTCGATTACTTTCCCACGATCCTGAAGCTCACGCAGTCGAAGATCGCTCCGGAAGATGCCAAAGAGCTCAGCGGCTTGGACATCTCCCCGGTGCTCAAAGGGGAGTCGCAGAA
Organism: Oceaniferula flava; assembly: GCF_016811075.1. Taxonomy (NCBI): domain Bacteria; kingdom Pseudomonadati; phylum Verrucomicrobiota; class Verrucomicrobiia; order Verrucomicrobiales; family Verrucomicrobiaceae; genus Oceaniferula; species Oceaniferula flava. The sequence goes on along the minus strand of NZ_JAFBGL010000007.1, from coordinate 11,104 downwards.
AATTGTCGATGCAGCCGGGAAAGAGCGCGATCACCTCTTCTGGCACTTTCCCCACGGTGATGAAGATTCCATGAGATCCGCCATCCGCAGAGGTGACTTCAAGCTCTACAAGCGCCATGTGCCGAATGACTATGAACTCTATCAGATTTATAAAGACGGCAAACGTAACGACTACGAGGAAGTCAAAGACCTCGCGAAAAACCCTGAGTATAGCGATGTGGTGAAACGCCTCAGCGAAACGCTGGAAGCCGAGCTCGCCGCCAACCACGCCGAAGGACCGTATCTCAATCCGAACTATGCCGAGAAGACCCTGCCTGTGGCCGAGCTGGGGAAAGTTTCGTTCAAGGCAAACACCCGCATGGCGCGGGTCAACGTCAAGCCTGACGGCCCAACGATCCAACAAGCTTATGTGATCTACTGCGATGCGCCGGTGGAGGGTAAGAAAAAAGGAGCGAAGAAAAAAGGTCGTCGTTCGCGTCAGGAGAAGGTACCTGAGGATGTGGCCATCCCCGGCATGCGCAGCCCCGCCAACCTTCTCAAAGAGGGAAAAAGTGCGAACGCAAAGATCCCTGAAAACATCGAGTATTACCGATTCATGGTGATCGATTCGAACAACTACGCGCAATACAGCGAGATCCTCCAAGCCAAGTAATGAACCTAACAATTATTGTCTTATGAAGAACCTCCACTTGTCATTATTCTCTATCGGAACGCTGCTCATCGCCGGAAACTCAGCGGTGATCGCAGCCGATCAGAACCGACCCGCCAAGCCCAACATCATCCTCCTGCTCACCGATGACCTCGGGTGGCAGGACGTGAAGTGCTATGACATCGACAAACCGTCGCCGATGGAGACACCCAATATTGACGCTCTGGCGAAGAAGGGAGTTCAATTTTGGCAGGCTTATTCGCCCGCACCAAGTTGTGCACCGAGCCGGGCTGCCATTTTAAGTGGTCTCCATCCTGCACGCGCGCAACTGACTCATGTGGTCGGCGGCAAACCACCCGCGCCTTACAGTAAAAAGGGCCACCGCATGATGCCTCCGTGGTATAGCGGGCAAATGACCGCCGAGCGTGTAACCATCGCTGAGGCATTAAAAAGCAATGGCTACACCACCGGCCACAGCGGCAAGTGGCACCTGGCGATCAAACACAATTCTTTTCCCCAACCGACAGATCAAGGTTTCGACTGGTCGCGCGGCAACTCAGGAGTCACCAGGAGAATGACGCCGCACCGATTGACGGGATTCGCCACAGAGAAGGCAAACGATCCGTATCGGCTCGATGAAAACGGATTCGCCACCCATGAACTCAGCGAAGATGCACTCACTTTTGTGCGTGAGAACAAAGACAAGCCTTTCTTTCTCTACTACGCCACCAAGCTCGTGCATGCGCCGATCCATACGCGCAGTGAGAAGCTATTGAAAAAATACGTGAAAAAACTCGGCGTGGAACTGCCTGAAAATCCACAGGAATGGAAGGGCGAGGGCCAGACCAATCCCTTCTACTGCGCCATGGTGGAAGAACTCGATTACTACGTCGGCCAGATGTTTGATTACTTGGAAAAGACCGATGATCCACGCTGGCCTGGACATAAGTTGAGCGAAAACACGTATATCATTTTTACTTCCGACAATGGAGGGATGGAAAACATGCCCGGCGAAGTCATCACCGATAACTACCCGCTCGATCGTGGCAAAATCTCCGCGATGGAGGGAGGCATTCGCGTGCCGCTGATCATAGTTGGGCCGGGGATCAAGGACGGTGTGCAGTCGGACGTGATGGTCAATGGACTCGATTTCTACCCGACGATTCTTTCTCTCACTGGAACTCAAGAACCTGAGGGGAAACACTTCGACGGCTGTGATATTTCCAAGCTTCTGAAAAGGGATCCCACCGACCCCAAACTGGTGACAAACGATCGCGGCGAGGTGCGCGATACCATGCTATGGCATTTCCCCAACAGTGTCGCGCTGGAAAGTGCGATTCGCGTGGGTGACTTCAAGCTGGTGCGTAATTACGATCACCTGAGCAACCCGAAAGTGCCCGAGCTGGAATTGTATCAGCTCTATGAAATGGGCTATGGAAAACCAAAACGGGTCGATATCGAAGAGGCCAAAAACCTGGTCAATGCGATGCCGGAAAAAGCAAAGGCGATGAATGCTCGGCTCACCGAACTTCTCACGGAGATGAAGGCGAGTTACCCGCATTACAATCCTCATTACCGGGCCACACTGCCGAACAAGGAGAAGGTGCCGTCGGTGCTTTCCCTGAAACAAAGCGGCGACAAGGTGGAGTGCGTCTATCAGGAAAATGGTGCCGAACTAGCTCGCGCCGACTTGATCTACACCCTCAACGGCGGAGACAAACACGGCGAAGAGTGGTTTCGCAAGGCTGCGACGGTGCTGGCCGGGAACAAGATTTCCGCCACCCTGCCCAAAGGAACCACGCACTACGTGATCAACCTGATTGATGAAAACAACTTCCTCGTTAGTTACCCGGATGTGAGCAAAGCGACCCGAAGTGCCAAAACACCATCGTCGACCGCGCAGGCCGTCGAATAAGTCCGTAAGTCAATGAGCGACATAGAAACGTTGTCAAAGGGTCTGGTAGGCCAAGGTGGACGGTTGAAATCAATGGGTGTCTGGCTCGTAGGATGTGGTTTGTTGTTCAGTCCGGCCTCCGCAATGGCTGCACCGACGCCGAAACCGAATGTCATTTTCATCCTCAGCGATGATCAGCGCTACGACTCACTGAGCCTGACCGGCAACCCGGTGACGCAAACTCCACACATCGATCGATTGGCAAAGCAGGGGGTGTTTTTTAAAAACGCCTTTGTCACCAGTCCGATCTGCGGTCCCAGTCGGGCCAACCTTTTCACCGCACAATGGGAGCGAACAAACCGGGTAGGATTCACCAGTGTCTCGAAGAATTTTGTCTCGGAGAAAGCATTTGGAAACAGCTTCCTGATGCAGCTCAAAGAGGCAGGCTACTCGACCGCTTTTATCGGCAAGCACCACACCAAGATTGCCGATCGCAGCAATACACAGCTCAAGCAGAATATCGATTTCTGTTATTATGGCGAAGGTCACCTCGGGTTTCATCCGGCCGACAAAAAGAAGACGTTTAGCAATTTAACAAACAAGTCGCAGATCGAGGGGCTGTTTGAGGCCTTTGAAGCGTATCTGAAGCCTGGCGATGATTCTTTCTACGAGAATGCTCATGCCTCGATTAAAAAGCAGCTCAAACCGCGCGATCCTAATAAACCATTTTGCGCATGGATTAACTTCAACCTCCCGCACCAGGCGAGCTTGGGAGGTATGGGGACAAGACCCGGAGATCCGAAGTTTTACTCCACACTCTACCAAGGCGAGCAAAACAAGTTCGCCATGCCAGCTGGCTACCCTGGAAATCTATCACTTCCCAAAGATGTCATCACCAGAGAAGAACAGCCGGGTTACTATCGATTCTCTGAGGCCTCGCTGAAGCGGTCGCTGCTGAAAACCTCCAGAGCCGTTTATGGGATCGATCAATTTGTCGGTAACCTTCGTGCGGTGTTAGAAAAACTAGGTTTGGCTGAAAATACCATCATCGTATTTTTCTCGGACAACGGTTTGCTCTACGGGGAGCATGGTCTCGGTGGGAAAACGATGCTTTACGAGGAATCGGTGCATGTGCCGCTGATCGTTTATTCGCCACACTTAGCCGCTGAAAACCGTGGCTCGCAACGAGCGGAGTTGGTGGTGGGGCAGGATATCCCCGCGACCTTGTTGGAAATGTGTGGGCTGAGCATTCCGGAAACCTATCAAGGACAGAGTATGGTGCCATTGTTAGGAAACAAAAAGGTAGGTTGGCGCGAAGACATCTTTCTGGAAAACCTGTTCACTGATCAAGGATACCCACGGCAGGATGCGGTGCGTGGCGAGCGATTTAAATACATCCGCTATTACAGTAAGGAAAACGACCGGAACAAGTATCTCCCCGACGGTATCGAAGGCGAGCAGCCGATCTACGAAGAACTTTTCGACCTGGCCAACGACCCTAAAGAGCAGCGGAACCTAGCGAACAATCCGGAATATGAAACGGTGCTGAAAAAACACCGCGCACGGTGCAAGCAGCTCAAGCAAGAGCTATCCCCTAAGTAGCGGAAGATGAGAGTATCAAAATTTATCCCCTTCGTTTTAGTCTTAGCGACGACACTCATTGGAGTGATTGCGGTTCCCAACAGCGCGGAGGCCAAGATCGGTTACAAAGAGTTTTTGGGAAACCACGACATGGTTTGGGATCGGATACCGAATCGTTGGGAGGTGGCTCCTTTCTCAGGAAACGGCAATGTGGGATTCACCTTCTATCAGCCGAAGGGCGCAAAGAATGTCATCTCGATCTTTACCAGTCGGCACGATTACTACGATCATCGGCTACCGTATGAGGGCAATCAATGTCTGTGGATCTATCGCTGTCGGCTTCCATTAGGTCACTTCAACCTCACCTCAAAAGGCGACATCACGGGTGTCGATTTACGTTTGGACCTGTGGAATGCGGAGCTGGTGGGCACGATAGCAACGACCGCCGGATCATATCGAGTGCGCGCTTTGACTCACCGAACCAGCGATGTCATTTATTTTGAAACGGACGCGTCTGATGGTGAGTCGGTAAAGATCTCGTGGCACCCTGAATTGGCCAAATCATCCGTGCGCCAAACCTTGGAACGAGGTGGAGGACCGAAGGGAGGCTTCTGGGACATCATGCGCAAGGCACCCTATCCTCTGCCGCCCGAGCCGGAGTTGAGCGAAGCGGACGGGATACAGTTTTGTCTGCAAAAACTCTACCAGCACCGAGGTGAAACCACGACCGCTTGGGAAACTCTGGGAGTTGCCGATGGGAAGCAAACTCTCCTCGCCAGTGTGCACCATAGTTTTCCAGAGAAGAATAGTAAGGCAACGGTCCAAGCCAACTTGCAACAGGCCAAAGAATCGCTGAAAGCGCAGAAGTTCATCGCCACGCACCGCCAGTGGTGGCACGCGTATTACCCGAAGAGTTTCCTCACCATGAACGATCCGGAGAAGGAGGCATTCTACTGGATTCAGATGTATAAGTTAGCTTCGGCCATGAGTGAGGACGGACCGATTCTTGACGTCCTAGGGCCGTGGTATCACTACACCTTCTGGCCGATGGTCTGGGGGGATTTGAACGTGCAGTTGATTTACTGGACACACCTCACCGCGAACCGGATGTCCGTGGGGGCGTCGCTTCCTAACAATCTGGACAAGTATGCTCATAACTTGGAAAAAAACGTGCCGGAGCGCTGGAAGGACAGCATGGCTCTGGGTGCCCTGTTTCCGCAGGACTGCCTTTCCTACGACAATGCCAAGACGCCGGACATGTTAGCCTGGATCTTGCATAACTACTGGCTGCACTGCGAATACGCGGGCGATCGGAAACGGATGCGTGACGGACTGTTCCCACTGCTACGCAAGAATGTGAATGGCTACCTTAACTATCTGCGCGAGAACCCGGTGAAAGCAGACGACGGCAAAATCCACATCAAGAAAAGTTGGTCGCCAGAATACCCGGGTGGCCGCGGACAGGATATCAACTTTACTATCGGTCTGCTGCGCTGGGCATGCCGCACCTTGATCGACATCGATAAAGAGCATCAGCTCAACGATCCCTTAGCCAGCAAGTGGCAGCATGTTCTTGATCACTTGGTGGATTTCCAAACGGATGAAAATGGTCTGCGAATTGGGAAAACCATCCCTTTCGAGAAACCACACCGCCACTACTCGCACCTGCTGCCATTTTTTCCTCTATCAGAAATCACTCCGGAAAACCCGAAAGATGCCAAGTTGCTGAAGACATCGGTCGATCATTGGTTAGATGTGACCATCAACGGCAAGGAGAAGGTGAAAGCAATGCCTGTCACCGGCTACACCGCAACGGGTGCGGCCTCCATGTATGCGCGACTGGGCGATGCGGAAAAGGCGGCTTACTACCTCGATTTCTTGATCAATCACAAGAATGTTTCCCCGACCACGATGTATGCCGAAGGCAATCCGGTGATCGAGAGTCCTCTATCGTTTGCCAGCAGCGTGCACGATATGTTGCTGCAGAGCTGGGGTGGGAAAATCCGGGTCCTTCACGGCACGCCGAAAGCCTGGGCGGATGTGGCATTTCACCAGCTGCGCACCGAAGGAGCTTTTCTGGTCAGTGCCAAGAAAAAAGCCGGCGTCACCCAGTTCGTGACGGTGAAGAGTCTGGCCGGTTCGCCGTGCCAGGTGCAGATCGATATTTCCAATCCTATCATCACGATCAACGGTGAGCAGGCAAAACCGGCGCAGGTAACGAAGACAGCAGACGGGTTTTATACGATCGATCTTCAACAAGGAGACCGCGTGACCTTCACGCCGGTCGCGCTGGATCAGGCGGATCTCAGCATTGTTCCGATCCCAGTTCCGGTGGATAAGCGGAACGCCTTTGGTCTCAATGATCAAACCATCCGCCTACCGGGGCATCGTTTTTATTTTCCTGAATAGGAATCGTGGCATCGGTTAAACTACGGATAGTCAATGGGATAGGATGAAGTTATATTGAATATCCATCATGGAGAAATGGTGAATGTGGGACCGAACGCCCTGCTCCCACGTCGCACAGCGTGTGATCTCCCAGTCATGATGGAATTGAACCTAATCGAACCTCCGTCATCTCATGATCTACTCCCATCCATCAGCACAAGGCCGTGGCTCTCAGCTGCGGAACAGACCTGCTTTCGTCCTGATCGCAACGGTCAGTGTCATGGTGCTGCTGGTGATGATTGCCATGGCGATGCTGAGTATGGCGACTCTCGAACAACGGACATCCGGAGAGTCACAGGCGTTGATTTCCGCACGCGCGAATGCTCGTATGGGTTTGATGTTAGCACTGGCTGAACTTCAGAAAGCCGCTGGACCAGATCAGCGGATCACCGCCAATGCCAGTATCGACGAGAACAACACCGCCCAGGCTCATCTGCTGGGAGTGTGGCGATCCTTTAAGCCGTCTAACAACGATACGAATGCCATTTCCTACTCAGCGCAGAAAACGGGCGACTTCATCCAATGGCTGAGTTCCACCACGCCGGAAAACCAAAGTAATCTCGCCTACGCCACGAAGTCACCGGAGGACTCCGTGATCTTGGTGGGTGAGGGGACCTTGCCGATGCCCTATGGTAATGTGCCCGAGAGTCAATACGTCCGCGCGAGCACGGTCGACGTGGCCGATCTCGGACAAGGTGGATCGGGGAAATACGCGTGGCATATCTTTGACGAATCACAAAAGGCAAACCTAACAATTGGAAGGCCAAGCCCTGAGACCGAGGCAGAGCGTGTCGCGGCGCTTGGCACCACAGGGCGTTCCGGCTTTCACGCTTTGGCTGATTCCGACGACTCCTACGCACCGCTTAGCGATATCACCAGCGACGAGCAAGCGAGGTTGGTGACTCTGGGAAGCTCCGCTCTGGTGGGTAGCGGCTCCAAGTTCGATCCCAAGGAGGGAAAGGCATTCCATTTCCTGAGCGCCGATTCCAAAAGCCTCCTGACCAATGTGGCCGAAGGTGGCTATCAGAAGGACCTCTCACTCTTGTTCGATGATGAGGCATTGCCGGCTGAATATGCCGATCGGTATATTTACAGCGACAGCGAAACGCCCATCGCTGCTGCTCCAGGTCGGTTCTCAGGTGCGGAACCGATGCCGAGTCCGGATCCCAAGTGGTCGCAGCTGCATTCCCACTATCAGCTTTATCAAAAAGTGAGCGTCGACAACGGGGCAGTGGGTATCGCGGCCAGTGACGATGAGCGGGAATTAGACAGCGGGTATTTCGATCGCCAGCAGCTGCAGCCAGTGATTTCCAACGCTCAGTTCATCTTTTCGATGGCACCGCAGGAACACAGCTTGGCTGATCCTTATGTAGGCTTTTTAGGCTTATGGGTGGACCTGGTGGTCACTGTGTGGAACCCCTACAACGTGGAGCTTCGGTTCGATGCCATGGAGCTGGAGTTCTATCGTTTTCCCTTACAAGTCGAGTTCTTCCGCGAGGATGAAAGTGGCGTGAAGAGTGCCTCGTCGGGGAAACCGGTGCACATCGCTTACATGTTCAACCGGGGCAACAACCCGACCGGTGTGGAGAACGTGCAAGACAAACTTCCCTACCGCGCCCGCATCACCGGACCCAGTGATGCCAAGGGGGTTAACGATATCGTGTTAAAACCCGGAGAATACAAGGTGTTTGGTGCGCCGAAGGGGACGACTTACAATCATAAAAACTGGAACTACACCAAAGGCTTGGTTTTGGAAGAAGGTTTCAATCCGAGAAGCGGTGGTGTGTTTGAGCGTTATATTTCCACCGATGAAAATTACAATGCCCAGTGTCCATGGCCCAATGCGAACAGTAATAAATCGCAAATTCAGGTGAAGCTCGGTGATGTTTATTCTGTTCGTGTTAGCCCGGCAAAGGTGCAGCGCACTGGTAGCTTGTGGCCGGAGACAAACAACAAGGAGATCGTTTCCTATCTGAAAATGTATCGCGGTGACGGGGGCAGCGATTCGAATGTCAGCGATGTCGATGCCTTTGCCTCAACCCTCGATGAGAACCGCATCCAGATTGGTGCCATCGAGATCGACCTGCCTGATGAGACCAGCATGGAGGCCAAACTTCCGAGCTTCGATACCAACCAGATGTCTCGGATGACAGTGACCGGGGCGAACCTCAAGCCGCAAGGTGATGCTTCGGAGAAAGTGCCTTTTCTGATCGCCTCGCTCCGACTCAAAACCGAGCAAGACTCCGACACCGTGGCGGGCAGTCCCAATGGCTCAATGTGGCTGCACAACGGAATCACCAACCCCTACTTCAGCATGGGGATCGATCAGGACGAGCATGAGAGGTTCCATCAGTATGAGCTGACCTGGGAGCCGATGACATCCTGGGACCAGGTGCCGGCGGTGGAAGTCGATAGCCAGAACCGAGGTTATGGCGCTGGCGGAGTGACATCCGGAACCGGGGTCAACTACGCCCCATATGCCCAAATCCCCCTCATCCCTTCGACCTCACTAGCCCAGTTTTCTCACGCCCCTTTGAATAGCGGCGGACAGGCACCGCTTACGACTCAGATTGTTGGAAATGCCTTTAACGCACCGATCATGCCCTTGTCGGAAAAAGCCACGTCAGGGAGCCTGGGAACGCATCTCGACCATTCCTACTTGGCGAACAACACCCTGTTCGATGGCTATTTCCTCTCGACTGCTGCTACTGAAGGAGGCCCTCTATTTGGCAATGCCCCACGTGATCTCAATACGGTGATCGCTGAATTTTTTGAAGATGGGAAAGCGTTGGCCAACCCTAATTTCGAGCCGGCCACGAGCATGACTCCATCGGTCAGCTCATCCGACTACGCTACTTTCGCACAGTATCTCTACAACCGGGGTGCCTTCAATGTGAACTCGACCACTGTTGAGGCCTGGGCCTTGTTTTTAGCCAGTGGCACGAACGAGTCGCTGCCCATTCTGGATGTGCTTACAGCGAATTCCACCTTGGCCGATGTTGCTGAATCTCCTGACGCGGTGGTGTCTCGTTTTTCCCCCATGATCGGCGACGAAGTGGCGGCAGACTTCGATGACCAGAGCCGCTGGGCAGGGCATCGCAGGTTGAGCCATGAGCAGATTCTGACCTTGGCGGAGCATGCCGTTGCCGAGGTCAAGAAGCGGGGCCCATTTCAGTCGGTCGCAGAATTTGTTAATCGCCAGTTGGTCAATGATCCCGCCACGGCAAATGCCGGAGCTTTGCAGACGGCTATTGAAAACGCAGAGCTCAATAGCGACTTCGGACTGCCAACAGCGCGCAACAACAACGAGCTGACCTCCGGGAATTTCACCGCGCATAGCTCGGATGGTGCCGCGACCCAGATCACCCAGGCTGACTTGCTCAGACGGCTTGCCCCATCGCTCACCGTGAGAGGCGATACCTTCCGCATCCGATCTTATGGAGAGGCCGAGCACGATGGAACGCAGGTCAAGGTGTGGTGCGAAGCGGTGGTGCAGCGGCAGCATGCCTTTGTCGATGACTCGCAAGCCCCCACAACAGCAACGGCAGCACTCAATGCCACCAACCAAAGTTACGGTCGCCGATTCGAAATTATCTCTTTCCGCTGGCTCGCCGCGGACGAAGTCTAACAATATATAGGTTTATGAAAATTTTACTCCCAGCCCTCAGCATCCTCGCCCTAGTCGCAAGCAGCCTGCACGCGCAGACCGCCGACCAGCAAACGGTGAAAGTCTCTCTGTATGCCTTCGAACATGCCAAAGACCACCACACGGTCTACCTAGCATCACCGAACAAAGATCTCTATGAGATTGCGCTCTCCACGGCAAATATCCTCGGGCCTTTTCAAACCGTGCGCGATGAGGACGGCGCAGTGACGCTGAGAACGCAAACGACCAACAAGGAGGGCGTCACCGTTTACCCCGAACTCGCCAAGGTGAAGATTAAACCCGGGATCAAAGAGCCCTTGCTGATTCTTATCCCAGTGCCGGGCGGTCAGACGTATCGGACTTTTGTCATGGACCGCAGCTTGCGAAGTTTTCCCAAAGGAACCTACAAACTGATCAATTTTTCACCTCACAAAGTTCGAGGTCTGATTGGTGAAAGCCGAATTCACGCAGCTCCACGGAAAACCATCAGCATCACTCCCTCGCTCAATGAGGAAGGACTCTTGGACGTGCATTTCCAATACGCCCACGGAGAAAGGTGGAAAACCTTCGGCCGCACCCGCTGGGTCAGGAGACAGGAGAAACGCTCGCTGCTGTGCACGTATATCGATCCGAAACGCAAAAGGATGAAAATTCGAGCCGTTAGTCTGCAAACGATCCGCCCTCGCAGTGAGCGGTTCAATCAAGCATCACGTTAGGAAATTTCCAGCCGTCACGAAGGATTGGCAATCCTTCGTGGGACAAGGATTTGATCAAGCTCACACCGATGAAGAGTGCAAACCCTTCCATGAGAAGGTATGTCAAAAGCAAAGTTGAAAATTCATTTTCACTATAGCCTAACAGTTACTTTTTTTAGAGGGCGCAAGCT